>JAYUWF010000082.1:0-6831 GCA_043753685.1 Herminiimonas sp. | reverse complement strand
CTGAACTCCGGTTTGAGGCCGAGTTCTTTCCACCATCCCTGCTCGGTGGCGATGTGGAATGGCAGAGCCCAATAGAGCGCCGGCTGATAACTGACCTTGATTTCCGTGAGCGCCTGCGCCTGGGCGGCAGGTGAAATCAGTGAAATGCTGGCCAGCAGTCCAACGATCGGCAGAATCCTGTTGCGTAGAGTCGTGATCATCTTTGTCTCCTTTGTTGTCGGTATGCGGCGTGCGTTCGGTTGCTCTTGTCGCTTGCTCTTTAGTGCATCTCGGTTCAGTGGCGATCGCCATGTTCTTCGCGCAGTGACCTCCAGATATGCGTTCGTAAATGAACGAACGACTCGAGGTCCATGACATCTTCGATCTTGGCGTGCCGCTCCCAGTCCTCGGCCTGGCGAACCGTCTTGATGTCGATGATTTCCTTTATTTTTCCCGGCCGGCTGGTCATGATGACCACGCGATCGGCCAGGTAGACGGATTCCTCGACGGAGTGCGTGATGAACAGGACGGTACGGGGATTGACGCGGGCCAGGCGGACCAGCTCCTCCTGCATGACCACCCTGGTCTGTGCGTCCAGGGCACCAAACGGTTCATCCATCAGCAGCACATCCGGATCGAGCGCATAGACCCGCGCAATCGCGACGCGCTGCTGCATTCCGCCGGACAGCTGGTGCGGATAGGCGTTTTCATAACCGGCCAGATTCATCAGCTTGATATTGCGATCGATGATCTCGCCCCTTTGTGACGCTGGCACGCCCTTGGCGCGCAGCCCGAACTCGATATTCTGATAAACGGTTTTCCAGGGGAACAGTGCGAATTGCTGGAACACCACCGCCCGCTCGGGACCGGGCTGGGTGATCTGCTTGTCGCCGACAGTGACCTGGCCTTCGCTGGGAAACTCCAGTCCTGCCACCATCCGCAGGCAGGTCGTCTTGCCACATCCGGAAGGCCCCACGATTGCCACGAATTCACCGTCGCGCACATGCAGGTCGATTTTTTCCAGTGTCAGGAAATCCTTGTTTTCGCGCGTGAACACGCGACTGACCGCATCGAATCGGATGTCGCTCATCTGTTCTCCTCAACGCTCTTGTGATTTCATTTAATGACCATGGCGATGGCTGATGTAGGTTTCGATGCGGCGCAGCGAGATATCGATCAGGATGCCCACCATGCCGATTGCGACCATGCCGCTCATGACGATCGGGGTATCGATGGCGCTTTGTCCCTTGACCATCAAATAACCGATTCCGCTGGAGGCGACGATCAGTTCCGCGCCGACCAGTGACATCCATCCGAGGCCAGCGGAAACCCGCAAGCCTGCAACGATGGACGGTATGGAGGATGGCAACAGTACATCGGTAATCATCCGGAAATTCGAGATCCCCAGCATTTTCCCGGCTTCGATATAGCGGGTTTCCACGTGTTTGGCGCCGCGATACGCATTGATCAGGCAGGGCGGAAACGCACCGCTGAAAATGATCAGGGTCGGGCCGCCGATGCCGGTACCGAACCAGAGCGCGGCGAACGGCACCCAGGCGATCGGCGCGACGAAGCGCACCGCTTCGAACAGCGGACTGATGACATCGTCGATCCAGCCAAACCAGCCCATCAACAATCCCAGCGGTATGCCGATCAGCGCCGCCAGTCCGAAACCCAGGGCAAACCGGTACAGGCTCGAGACGAGATGCTCCTGGAGCGTGAATCCGGCGAACGGGACCTGCGTCAATTGCACGAATTTTCTGACCACATCGACCGGTGAGGGTAAGAACTGCGGCTGGGTCAGTCCCGACATGGCGATCAATTGCCAGAACCCGAAAAACGCGAGGATGCCGATCAGGTTCAGCGCCATGCTTTTCGACGCCGGCAACGGGCGCTGTGCAGTCGTCATGATGTCCTCCTCCAGGGCATTACCCTTTTTTCGATCACGCCCAGGGCGAGGGTCATGAGACCGCCGCAGAGCGCGACCGCTGCCATGGCAACCAGGATCATGGCGGAATCTATATCGAGCGAGCCCTGCGTCAGTACATGGCCCAGGCCTGCAGCCGCACCGATCAGTTCGGCCGCGACCAGGGTGGTCCAGGAGGCTTGCAGCGAGAGGCGCAAGCCGGTGAACATCATCGGCAACGTCGCAGGCACCAGTACTTCGAATACGAAGGCAGGCTTTTTGATGCCAAGCATTTGCGCTGCTTCGGAAAGGTAAGGCTCGATCATGCGCACACCGGTCTGGGTATTGATTACCGAAGGCACGAATGCGGCAAACCAGATCACCATTACTTTTGCGGCATCGCCCAGGCCCAGCCAGACGATGGCAAGCGGTATCCAGGCGAGCGGTGGAATAGGGCGGATCAGCAGGAACACCGGGTTGATGACCGCATTTGCCCGCACTGAAAAGCCGGTCAGAAGGCCCAGCGGAATCCCGACCGCCACTGCAGCGAAAAATCCCATCAGGACCAGCTTGCAGCTTTGCAGGATGTGCTGGATCAGGGTGGCGTCGGCATAGCCATCGGTGGCGATACGCAGCGCTGCGTGCCAGGTCTGGGCCGGCGCCGGGAATCGATACGAACTGATGAGTCCCCATGACCCGGTGGCCACGTACCAGAACAGGAAAGCCAGAATGACGGTGGCGCTGCCAATGCAGGTGCGTTTGGTCAGCCACGGTATGGAGCGTGCGGCACGACCGAATGGCGTTGAAAGCAGAGGACTTTTTTTCGCCGTATCCACGTTGTCTCCTCACTGCAGAGGGCGCTGCTATTATTGTATGTAAGCGCTTTCATCGATACTACAATACTGATACCTCCTGTCAAGCCGTATTTGCAATGATCGCTATTGGCGCGGTGAACAGCTGTCAGGATTTAATGCTATAAATGAAAACAGGTTTTCATTCTCTCCGTTCGACGTGCCGATATTCCCTACCTCCATGACCCAACGCATTAAATTGGCAGATGTGGCAAGACTGGCTGGCGTATCGTCGGCGACGGTTTCCCGATCGCTGAATTATCCGATCCTTCTCAAGGCTGACACCCTCCAGAAGATCCAGGCTGCGATTGCGACACTTGGATACGTACCTGACAGCGCGGGACGCGCACTGGCGTCACGCCGGACCCAGACGGTGGGCCTGGTGGTGCCGACGCTGGACCATGCGATTTTTTCCCGTTTTACGCAGACGATGCAAACCACTTTGGCAGAATCGGGCTATCAGTTGTTGATCGCATCCCATGAATACAACCCGACCCTCGAGTTGAACGGTGCACGCGCGCTGATCGAACGCGGTGTCGATGCGCTCGTTCTGGTCGGTCTGGAGCACAGTCAGGCGCTCAGGGACTTGTTGGCGCGAAGCGGCATTCCGATGCTGACAACCTGGGCGCTCGACCGGAGTGGAAAATCGGTGTCGGTGGGATTCGATAATCAAGCCGCAAGCGTTCTGGCGGTGCGCCATCTGCTTGAACTCGGACATCGGGAGTTCGGTGTGATTTGCGGCGTCCAGCATCATAACGACCGGGCTCGCGCACGGGTCGAGGGGGTGCGACAAGCGCTGCTTGATGCCGGGCTCAGTTTGCCTGCCTCGTGCATCACCGAACAACCATTTACCTATGCAGGCGGACGGAATGGCTTGCGTGCCCTGGTCGCTTTGTCGCCCCGTCCGACCGCCATCATTTGCGGCAATGATTTGCTGGCGGTCGGAGCCTTGATCGAATGTCAGTCAATCGGATTGGCAGTCCCGAAAGAAATTTCCCTGGTCGGATTCGACAACCAGGAACTTGCGTCGCATGTTGGACCGGGATTGACCACGATTAACGTACCTGCCGCCGAACTCGGCCGGGTCTCCGCCCGCACGATCATGCAGCAACTGGCCGGCGCCACCATCGATGCGCCAGTGGAGCTGCCCATCGAGCTGGTCGTGCGAGGCAGTACGGGCCCGGCTGCCATGACCGGCAGGCGCTGAAAGCGTTCTGCGACCGGCGCAATGTGCGAAGATTGCTATTGCGACAGCTGCCTGACCTAATCAGCCACCAGGCATGCTCGCTCCTGCACGAACCAGCTTGCGCAGGTTGCGCTAAACAATAAAACGGAGACGACAAATGCAAAAACCAAACAAACCAACAGGCCAGCGAGGCGCCTTGCGCAATCTGGCATCAAAAGTGGCGACCGTGGCGCTGGCCGGCGTGGCCACTGCATCCTTCGCCCAGACCCCGGCCGAGCCGAAACCCAAACGGCTGCCGCAACTGACCATGGAAAACGTGCCGCCGCAGTCGCGTGCCCTGGCCGAAGAAATCGTCAAGATTTCCAGCGTCGGGCTGGCCGGTCCCTACAACGTCATGTTGCGCAGTCCGGTCTTTGCCGACCGCATGAAGCGCCTGCTCGATTACCTGCGCTTCGAGACCTCCCTGCCGAAACGCTTGAATGAATTCGCCATCATCATCCAGGGCCGGTTGTGGACTTCGCAGGTCGAGTGGTACGCCCACTATCCGCTGGCCCTGAAGGCCGGCCTGCCGCAATCGGTGGCCGACGACCTGAAGGCCAACATCCGTCCGCGCGGCATGCAACCCGATGAAGAAATCGTCTACGACATCAGCATGTCGCTGGCCAACCAGCATACGGTGAGCGACGAATTGTTCAAGCGCGGCAAGGCGATCCTCGGGGAGCAGCAACTGGTCGACCTGGTGGCGGTGAGCGGTACCTACGTCACGGTCGCCATGCTGCTGGCGCTGGGGGATGAATCGTCGCCGGCCGACAAGCCGCTGCCATTCCCGGAGAAGCCACGCTGAGCTGACGCAGCATCGATCGCGCCCATCCCATGCAAATCGAATCGATCCGCCAGCACCTGCGTCATCTTGGCGCCCTGCCGCTGCACGAGCAACGCGTGTTGCGCGACTGGCTGCAGGCGCGCCCGCACGAGCATGGGCGGCGGCGGCCAGACGACTTCTTGCCGAAGACGCTGCGTGCTGCCTTGCCGCAGATCGATGACATGCTCAACGGACTGGTCCGCCTGATTTCCACCCACCCCACCGAGGATGGTGCAGCGCGCCTGCTGGTTGGCCTGGCCGATGGCCAGACAGTCGAAAGCGTGCTGCTGCCACGCGACGGCGTATGCGTCTCGAGTCAGGTCGGTTGTGCGGTCGGCTGCCGGTTCTGCATGACCGGACGCAGCGGCCTGATCCGCCAGGTCAGCAGTGGCGAGATCGTGGCCCAGGTCGCGCTGGCAAGGTCGCTGCGGCCAGTGAAGAAAGTGGTCTTCATGGGCATGGGCGAGCCGGCGCACAATCTGGACAACGTGCTGGAAGCGATCGATTTGCTGGGCACCGAGGGCAACATCGGCCACAAGAACCTGGTGTTTTCTACGGTCGGCGACCCGCGGGTGTTCGAGCGGCTGCCGCTCGGCACGGTCAAGCCGGCGTTGGCGCTGTCGCTGCACACGACCAAGCCGGCCTTGCGCCGGCAACTGCTACCGCGTGCGCCGGAAATGACGCCAGCCGCGCTGGTGGCACTGGGCGAGCAGTACGCACGCGCCACGCACCATCCGGTGCAGTACCAGTGGACCTTGATCGACGGCCTAAACGACGGCGCAGATGAGCTCGACGGTATCGTCGATCTGCTCAAGGACAAATACGCCGTGCTGAACATGATCCCCTACAACACCATCCCGGATCTGCATTTCAAGCGGCCGTCGATGGAGAAGGCGCGGGCGATCGCACAGGAATTGCACCGGCGTGGCGTGTTGACCAAGCTGCGCGACTCGGCGGGACAGGAAGTCGATGGCGGATGCGGTCAATTGCGTGCGCGTACTGCGCCAAGCCTTCCCGACAAGTCGTCCCTTCCCAGGACTGTCATCAAACTAACGCTTGCAACGGAAATCGGGTGAATGGATCACCTGATTTTCGATGATGCCCGTGCAGCCCGGCCAGGTATTTGCTGCACACGTTCCCGCAGCAGTTCGCGCGCGAGCAGTCGTTACCCCGCCCACCCGGGCGCCGTGGTGCCTGCTCAAGTACGCTTAGAACCGGTAACCGAGCCCGACACCGATCATCAGTGGATCGACCTTCACTGCGCTGATCTTGGTGCCGGACGCGAAGACGTCGCTGCGGATCTGGACCTTCTTGACGTCGAAATTGACGGACCATTTCTGGTCGATCTTGTAATCGACGCCAGCCTGCAACGCCAGTCCGACGCTGCTGTGCTCGAGGCCGCCGGCGCCATTCAGTAACTTGACGCTGGAAATATTTGTGTAGTTGACGCCGACGCCAAGATACGGATCGAATTGCGACGCCGGCATGAAGTGGTACTGCGCCAGCAAGGTCGGTGGAATGTGCTTGAAGCTGCCGATGTCGGTGCCGTCGAGCCGCACAGTGTGGCGTTGCGGGTACGTCAGCACCAGCTCGAGTGCGAAGTTCGGCGTGAAGAAATAAGAAATGTCGAGTTCGGGAATCGTCTTGTCGGAGACACTCAAGCGATTCGATGCGCCGGTGCCGCCTACCTGGTCGGACTTGTTGGCCGGGGCCAGGTTTTCAATCCGCGCGCGTACCAGCCACGGACCAACCTGCTGGGCGCAGACTTCGTTTGCAAGCAGCGTCAGGGTGGCAGCTGCAATAGCCAGGGTCATCTTCTTCATCATTTTCTTTCTTCGGCGTCATTGATCGTGCAGCGAAGTGTAAGTAGTGATGCTTTTAAAAAATTGATTAATATCAAAATTTCCGGATTGATGTAACGAGGAATGGTCCCCATTTGATCTGCTGCTGAATTTGCGGGCAGTCGCGACGTCGCCTGGACGGTAGTCGCCTGCTGACCCGGCGCTTTTTGATCGACATCAAATTTTTTTGGTGATTACGGCCTATC
>JAYUWF010000081.1:0-6868 GCA_043753685.1 Herminiimonas sp. | reverse complement strand
TTGACCTCGCGCTTGACGCTGGCGCGCATGCCGATCAGGTCGACCGTGCCATCGATGGCCGTTGCCAGCAGCGCGCCGACGGTTTCCATGAATTCCGGCGTCAGGCCGGAGGACAAGGTAATCGAGGCAATCCCGGCGCCATTCAGGAATGCCTGCAGCAGCGCGTGGTTGTCGGTGCTGGCGGTGCCGTCCGGCAAAGCAGGTGTGGAGATGCTGGCGGTGGCAGGGGTAGCAGCGGCGGCCCGTCTCGGCGCTGGGTCTGCCACCAATGCGTCGGCAGACGCCATCGGTGTAGCGGCGAGTGGCGCCGCATGGGCCGGCCCCGGTACCGGCATGGCGCTGGCTGCTGCCTCCGGCGCGCGGGAACGGGCCACCATGGCCGGCACAGGAATGGCAATGCCGGCACCGGCGGCGATATGGTTCATCTGGGGCGTTTGCGCGGCTGGCCGGGCCGGCGCGCGGGTACGCAGCAGATACATGCCGATCTGGATCTCATCGCCGACCTGCAGCGGATGCGGCGTGTCGCAGGCCAGTTCGGTGCCGTTCAGGATGGTCGGATTGGCATGGCTGAGATTGGTGATGCGGTGCCGGTCGCCGTCGCTCAGGACCATCGCCTGCAGGCGCGAGACGTGGTGCTTCGGATCGGGCAGCACGAAATGGTTGTCGTCGCTGCGCCCGATCGAGCCGCCCTGATGGCCGAATACGGCTGACAGCGGCTGTGCCGGCGCTTCGTTACTATAGGAAACGACAATGATTTCAATCATCCACAGAGCCCTCGATTAACGCACTTCCGACCCTGGCGACATGTCGTCGCAGAATCCGACAAATATATTGCCGAAATGCATTATATGGGGTGTTTTGTGAAATCCGGAAGCGCTTTGCGTCTGACAAATCCGGATTACAACGGTCAGGCGCAAAGAGTGCGCAAGGATGAGAAATGCCGTGCGCTGCGGTGCACGTGGTTCAGCTTGGATGGTGAATTGGCAACGCCTGTATCGTCAGGCCATTTAGAACGGTTTTTCGACTTTCTGGTCGAGCTTGCGGCGATAGGTCCAGCGCAGCCTTAAAATGGTCGCCGAAGCAGCCAGCAACAGTACGCCCGACAATACGCCAACGGTCGAGCGGGTGCTGAAAACCGAGATGACACCCGCGACGGCGTAGACATAGGGCGAAAACTCGTACCAGACAGTTTCTAGATCCATGCTCAATTCCTCGGTAGTTAATCCATACCAGTTTTCAATACAGAGAACCCAGGCTATCAAAACTGAATTCACGCCTCAAACTGTAATCAACATTCATCGAAAATCCTAACGATTCGACTCGGCGCGATCGAGATTTAACCAAGCGTGACAGTTCGATGTTGTTTGCGCGGTGGGTTCGGCATGGGACTCGCATGGTGGCGAAGCGCGAGTCGGCCGGCAGGCGATGGAGCGGCTGCACGTAACGGTGCAATGAGGACGATGTAGTTAAGGATGATGCAAATAAAAAAGGACTTTCAAATGAAAGTCCTTCTGTACGCCACCGGATCTTTGCCACTGAATGACGTGACTTGAATGCTGCGACTGAATTTCTGGTAGGCCGTGCGGGATTCGAACCTGCGACCAACGGATTAAAAGTCCGCTGCTCTACCAGCTGAGCTAACGACCCGAAAGAACGAGATTATAGAGAAGATCGTTACCCGCTGTCAAATGGATCAGAAAGTTTTTTAACCGGATGCGTCGATGCGCCAGCTTTGATAGCGGGTTGCAACCACCGCACCAGCAACGATGCCCGTTATCGTCAACAGCGAGCCCAGGGATAGCACGGAGATTCCTGCCAGCCCCTGGCCGATCGTGCAGCCCAGCGAGGTGATGCCGCCGAATCCCATCAGCACCGCGCCGACGAGGTGATTGCCGATGTCTTCGACATTGCCGAAACCTTCCCAGCGAAATGCGCCGGTGACGATCGCCATCAGGAACGATCCGGCCACCACGCCGAGCGAAGCGGCGATGCCGAAACTGACGGCCTTGCTGACATCGGTCCACATCATCAGCAAGTCGAGCGTGTAAGCGAACGGCGCGACGAAACTGAAGGATTCCATGCGTCCCGAATTGGTGGTGACGAAGGCTTCCTGCAAGGTGTTCGGATCTTCGGCGACATGACCGATGCTGCCGGAGACGTACCAGGCCGCGACGATGATGGCGCCCACTGCAACGCCGGCCCAGAGGTTGGTCACGATCGCTTCACGCGCACGAAATTCGCGGCCGGCAAACACGAACAGCAGCAGCGGCAGCGCCGCCGCACCGCCCATGGCGAGCTGCAGCAGCGGCAGCCCGGCGCCACTGGCCGCAGCGATGCTGGGCAAGTCCTGGCGCGTTGCCAGCGTGATGAAATGACTGTCGAGCAGTGCCGTGCGTGGAATCGCGAGAATGCCCTTCAGTGTCATGAAGGCCGACAGGCCGACCACGATGAAGACGATCAGCGACTTCAGATTGCCGGCGCCGATGCGCACCAGCGTCTTGTTGCCGCAGCCGCTGGCCAGCACCATGCCGATGCCGAAGCAGGCGCCGCCGACCAGGTGCGACAGCCAGTTCAGGCGCATCGATGTGTACAGGGATTTTGCGGGATCGATGATGCCGGCGGCTGCCAGCAGCGCGGTGCCGATGATGGCCACCGCCATCGCCAGCAACCACTGCCGCATGCGGTTCCAGCTACCCATGTAGAGGATGTCGGTCAGCGCGCCCATGGTGCAGAAATGGGTGCGCTGCGCGGTCGCGCCGAAAAGCAGCCCGAGACCGAACACCAGCCAGACCACGCGGGTGCCGAGCGCGGCAAATTCGATCTCGGTCATGCCGGGCCTAGCGTAGTGATGGCAGGCGGTCTTTGGCGTTCCTGGCCGCCGTCGAATCCGGATACTGTGCGATCACCGTATCCAGGGCGCGGCGGGCATTGACCTTGTCCTTCAACTCCACATAGCAAGTGGCGATGTTGAGCAGCGCGTCCGGCGCCTTGGTGCTGTCCGGGTAGTTCTTCACCACGACCTGCTGCGCCGCGATCGCATTGCGGTAGTCGCGCTGTGCATAGTATGCATTGCCGAGCCAGTACTGGGCCGAGGCGGCATAGCCGGATTGCGGATAGCGGCGCAGGAAATCGTTGAAGGCGCCACTGGCGCTCTTGTAGTCGCCACCCTTGAACAGTTCGAGCGCGGCGTCGTAGCTGCGCTGCTCGTTCTGATCGATATTGGCTTCACGACCGTCGACGGTGACCTTCTGCGGCTCGAGCTTGCGCAGTCGGTTGTCGAGGTCGACGTAAAAATCCTTTTGACGCTGCTGCGCATTGGCCAGCTCGTTGGTCAGTACCTCGACCTGTCCGCGCAGTTTTGCCACGTCCAGGCGCAATTGCTCGTTCTGGTTCGCCAGGTCGAGCAGGCTGTTCTTGTCGGCCTTGGCATCCAGACGGGTGCCAATGTCACGTTGCAGCGCTTCGATGCGCGTACGCGCATCGAGAATCGCACGGCGCGCTTCATCATCGTCGAACAGGCCGGCGTGCGCTGCCACCGGCGCCAGGGATACCGCGGCCAGGACGGCCGCGGCAAGCAGGGAAGAAAATGGTTTCATGAATTTCAGTAGACGATATCGGTACGACGGTTTTCCGCATACGCGGCTTCATCGCTGCCGGTGGCTTTCGGCTTTTCCTTGCCCAGTGAAACAGCTTCCATCTGCGACTCGGGAACGCCCAGCAGTGCCATCGACTTGCGTACGGCTTCGGCCCGTTTCTGGCCCAACGCCAGATTATATTCGCGACCGCCGCGGTCGTCGGTATTTCCCTGGATGATGACCTTGCGGCCCTTGTTCGAATTCAGGTACTTCGAGTGGGCGTCGACCACCGGTTTGAATTCATCCTTGACGATGTAGCTGTCGTAGTCGAAGTAGACGCTGCGACGCGCCAGCACACCCTTCGGGTCGTTCAGCGGATCCATGGTGCCGGCGGTGACGGTGGCGACCGAGCGCGGGTCGGCTGCAGCCGATTGTCCGGTGGTGGCCGAGCGGTCTTCGATCGGCGCCTTGGCTTCGTCGAGCTTGGTCGAGGAGCACGCCGACATAAGCAGGGCGGAGCCCAGGATTAGTGCCGGCGCAGTCAGCTTGAATTGCGACGCTGTGGAAAACGCAGTGGAAAATGCACGCATGTTTTTCTCTCCTTGAGGGTGAACAAAAATCTACTTCATGAACGGGCCCCAGGTGGGCTCCCGTATATCGCCGGCCTGGGTGCTCAGGCTGTGCCTGACGCGCCCATCGACCGAGACCACTGCAAGTGCGCCGCGGCGGCCGGATGATTCGGTGGCATACATGATGTATTTGCCGTTTGGCGAAAAGCTCGGCGATTCGTCCTTGGCGGTATCCGACAGCCGCAATTCCTGGCCGTTGGCCAGATCGAGTGCAAACAGCTGGAAGCGGCCGTCGCGGCGCGAGATGAAGGCCAGCGTCTTGCCGTCCGGCGCCACGCGCGGGCTGATGTTGTAGTTGCCGCCGAAGGTCACGCGCTGCGCTTCGCCGCCGGTCGCGCTCATCTTGTAGATCTGCGGGCCACCACTGCGGTCGCTGGTGAAGTAGATGCTCTGGCCATCGGCCGAGAACTGCGGCTCGGTATCGATGCCGTTGGTATTGCTCAGGCGGCGCAGGTTGGAGCCGTCCACGTTGACCACATACACCTGGGTCAGGCCGTCGCGCGACAGGGCCACTGCCAGCTTGCTGCCATCGGGCGACCAGGACGGCGCCGAATTGCTGCCCTTGTAGTTGGCCACCACGGTGCGCTGCTTGGTCACCAGGTCCTGCACGTACACCACCGGTTTCTTGGCTTCGAACGAGACATAGGCGACCTTGGTGCCGTCGGGCGACCAGGCCGGTGAAATGATCGGCTCGTTCGAGCGCAGCGCGACCTGGGTGCCTTCGCCATCGGCGTCGGCGATCTCCAGGCGATATTCGCGGCCGGCCTTGGTCACATAGGCGATGCGGGTGGCGAAGGCGCCGCGCGCGCCGATCAGTTTTTCATAAATGTCGTCGGCGATCTTGTGCGCCGAGACGCGCGTCAGTTGTGGGGCCGCGGCTTGCGCCAGCGCCGACAGCTGGGAGGACTTGACGGTATCGAGCAATTTGTAGCGCACGTCGAAGCGGCCATCGGCCAGGCGCTGCACGCTGCCCACCACCAGCGCATCGGCGCCGCGCGATTTCCAGTCGCCGTAATTGATGGCGCTGGTTTCCGACATCGGGCTGGCGACGTCGATGACCTTGAAGAAGCCGCTGCGCAGCAGGTCGGCCTTGATGATCGCGCTGACCTGTTGCGGCGCGATCGATTCGTCGGCAAAGGCTGCGATGGCGATCGGTATCTGGTTGGCGCCGACGCCCGAGATTTCGACCCGCAGCTGGGCCTGGGCGCTGCCGATCGGACCGGCCGCAGCAGCTGCGCCGATTGCAAGCGTCAATCCGAGGTGGCGCAGGCTCGTCGAAAATGGAATTCGCATGATCATTGATCTTTCGGTTTGTACGATACGGTGAAACCGGACGGTGCCGAACCGGATTTGTCGGGCGGGAAGGGCTGCGATTTCTCGATCGCCCGTTCCACCGCCTCGTCGAATCCCGGCACGCCGGAACTTTTAATCTTGCGCACCCGGCGCGCCGAACCGTCGGGCAGCAGTTCGACCGCGAACTCGACCGCCGGATTGCTGCTCAACTGGTCGGCGCCGTTGAAGATCGTGTTCGACTTGATCTTCTGGCGCACCCGGTCGATGTAGCTGGCGTCGGCGCGCGAACCCTGCGACTTCGGTGCATCGCCACTGCCGCCGCTGCCGGTGACTGCGCTCGGCGTTCCGGCGGCGCGGCGCAATTGCGCGAGCTGTTCGTCACGGCTGGCATCGAGTTTTCGCGTTTCCAGCAGTTCCTTGCGTTGCTTCTCCGCCGCCAGCTTCTTTTGGTCTGCGGCTGCGGCTTTTTCCTTCGCGAGCGCGTCGGCCTGCTGTTGCGCTTTCAATTGTTTCAGCTGGTCCTGCTTGTCCTGCCTGTCCTGCTTGTCCTGACGGGCTTGCTCGGTTGCCTGCCTTTGCTTTCGCTGTTTCTCTTGTTCCCGTTCTTCTTCGCGGCGTGCCTGCAGCTTCAGCTTCTTTTGCTGTTCGAGTGCGATCTGCGGGTCTTCCACCGGCGCTTCCGGCACGGGCGGCTTGACGATTTCGCGCGCTACAGGTGTCGGCGTCGGCGTCGGCACGGGCGCCGGCGGCTCCGGTTCCGGCAACGGCCGCGGCGCCGCTTCGCGGGCTTGCGGACTCCAGACTTCGGCTTCGACCGCCACCGGCGTTTCGTTCTGCCAGCTCACGCCGAACCACAACAACGCCAGCAGCGCGGCGTGCACGATCGCGGCCAGGGTGATGGCGCGCCAGCGGCCCGGCTCTTTTGGAACGCTGTAGGGTGCGCTGTCGCTCACGGCATCCATGGTCGGATCAGCGGGTTGCAAGTCCCACCCGGTCGATGCCCAGTTTCTTGGCTTCGGAAATCATCTGTATTACTTCGTCGTACTTGATGTCCTTGGCCGCCGAAATCATCACCGGCATCGTTTCATCGTCGGCATGCAGTTCGCGCAGGCGCGCCAGCAAGGCGCTGCGGCTGCTCATTTTTTCCGGCTTGGCGCTGCCCGCACCGGCGCCACCGAGACCGATGCTGGCGGCGGTGTCGGGTTGCAGCTGGATCTGGATGTAGGACTTCGGCGGCAGGCTCGACTTGCCGGCTTTCGGCAGTTCGATCACGCCGGGGTTGGCCAGCGGCGCCGCCACCATGAAGATCACCAGCAGCACCATCATCACGTCGATGTAGGGCACGACGTTGATTTCCGATTTCAGCTTGCG
>JAYUWF010000080.1:0-6880 GCA_043753685.1 Herminiimonas sp. | reverse complement strand
GTCCTGCGAAACCGCCTGCCAAACGATTAGAATTGCCCCACGTCCAGTCAATTGAGCATTTGTTTAGTTACTGACAGCAATTCACCAATATGGTGCGTTAATTTTCAAATGATTTATTTTGGTGCGTATGCCAATGTTTTATTGTGCCCTGTAGTCTTTTGGTGCGAATTGACCAAAGCAGGCGTCGGTTGGCGAAGCGGCGGCCATCGTCGGTTGTCGCGCGCACCCGGGCTCTATAATTAAGAACCTATTTCGATAGGCAGGGTCGGCGTGGCAGGAATGATTCGTGCGCAGACCAAGGCGTGGCGACGCGGCATGGCGGGCCATGGCAAGGAGCCACAACGCATGGATGCGGACGAAGCGCCCTGCCGCGACGATCTTGCCTATCGAAATAGGTTCTAAGTACCGCACTTCCACGGAAACGAACTGACCATGCGACCCGACACCGAGACCCTCCTCGAAGCAGCCCGCCACCGCAAGCTCGCCGGCGCCATGCCGTACGCCGGCGCCGTGTCGCCGCACGAGGCCATGGCGCTGCTGCAGGCCGACCCCTCCGTCAAACTGATCGATGTGCGCACCACGGCCGAACGCGACTGGATCGGCCGGGTCGCCATTCCCGAATCCCAGCATGCAGCGGTGCAGTGGAGTCTGTACCCCGGCGGCACGCAGAACCCATCCTTCCTCGAGCAATTGTCGCAAGTGGCGACGCCGCAGCAGGTTCTGCTCTTCCTGTGCCGCTCCGGGGTGCGCTCGCGGCATGCGGCGACGCTGGCGACCGAACATGGCTATGCCCGGTGTTTCGACATCCTGGAAGGGTTCGAAGGCGACAAGGACAGCGCCGGGCACCGCAAGACCGTGGGTGGCTGGTGCGTGGCCGGATTACCCTGGAACGGCGCCTGACGCAGCCGGCGATCCGGACAACGCAAACGATGCGATCGGATCCGCCTGCGGCTCGACGGCCAGCTTGATCAACGCAAGTACCCGGTTGCGTACAAAATTGATGTGACTGCGCAAACCGTAGAGTTCGGTGGCAAACGATAACGGTATCGAGATCTGGTTGACCCGATCCTCGATCTGGGAGAGCCGCAGCAACTGCTCGGCATAGACCTGCTCGCGCGCGGCCGGCGCGACCTCTTCGATGGCTTGCTCGACGGTGCGCAGTTCACCGTACCAGCGGTAGATCCGCGAGCGCACCTTCCACACGTACAGCGGCGGTACCACGCGCGAGAGCGGCAGCAGCAAGGCGCCCAACGCCACCACCACGACCCACATCCGCTCGAGGAAATTCGCCAGCCAGAACGACATGTAGCGCTGCAGGAACGGCGGACCATCCTTGTAGAATTTTTGCGCATCGCGAGCGACCGGAATTTCGGTGTAGCTGGCGGTCGGGAATTCCCCCTGCTTGCGGAACCAGCCGGCGCCACCGTGGATCACGGCGGCGTTCTGCACGAACATGTCGATCAGGGCCGGATGCAGGTTGGCGCGCGCCACCAGGGTCGCGGTCGGTGCGATCAGGTGATAATCCTTGGCCGGCAGGTCGCGTCCCAGGTCGACGATGCCGCGCGGCAGTACCACATGCGACAGGAACGGGAAGCGACGCGTATAGGCCTCGGCCTGCGTGAAATCGAACAGGCGGATGCCGGGCGTCTGCAACAGCATCTGGATCAGCAAGGCATCCGGCGCCGAGCTGAACACCATGCCGTCGATCCGCCCCTCCAGCAACTCGACGGTGGCCGGCGTGTTGAGTAGCGACCCGAGCGTCAGGTCGGCGGCAGCGACGCCGTTGACCGACAAAAGCTTCTTGAACAGTTGCGGCACGCCGGAACCCTCGGGTCCGACATTGATCTTCAAGCCCTTCAATTGCGTCAGTTGCGTGATGTCGCGATTGTCGCGGAAGAACAACCACACCGGTTCCGTAAAGAGACTGCCCAGCGAAACCAGTCCTTCGCGCGTTGCATCGGCTTCTTCGGTCGAGCCGCTTTGCACGAAGCCGATGTCGGTCCGGGCGCCGCTGGCGTTTTTCTTTGACGCCGCCGATGCGATCAGGCGCTCCAGGTTTTCCTGCGAGCCGAGCGATGGCTGCAGGGTCGCCTTGATGTCGTATTTCGCCAGCGCGGACGCGTATTTTTTCGCGAACTCTTCGTAGGCGCTGTTTTCCTGGCCGGTGGCGATGCTAACGTGCGCCGGTGGTGTCGGATCGACCAGCCAGTAGGCCAGGCCACACAACAGGGCGATCACGAGCAGTGTCGGACCGGCAGTCGCGAAAAAATCGCGCAGCGCAAAGCCGGTGAATTTCAGAATTTTCGGCATCGATGGACCTGGAAGCTGTGGGATGCAGCGGGCGCCACGAAGCACATGACCGGCGCCCCGTGCCGCACGGCACATCGACACCATGCCAACAAAACGGCGGGCACGCAAGCCGGAACTTGTTGCCGGCTCAGCCCAGCGCCCGGTAGTCTGTAGTCGGTAGTCCGTACCCGACGTACCGGCTAAGGCGGCGTGCTTGGAGTAATACCGTCGGGCGGCGCGGCGCGATGCGCGTTGCGCTCGTCCCCGAGAAACTGCGCCGCTAGCGCAAACCAGTCTTCCATCGACAGCATCCGTCGCACCAGCGGCAGCAGTTCTTCTTCTTCCTTGCGCAGGCGCTGCTGCAGGCAATCGCAATACGATTCCATCGCGCCGCACAGCGCCGCCATTCGCTGTGCGCGGCGGTCGAACATCATGCTCCACTGTTCTGCGGCGCCTTCCAGGAAATCGATACCGACGTTGCTGAGAGAATCGAGATCGCCGACGATGGCGTCGATTTCATGCGAGGCGCCGCGCACGGCGGGAATGACGAATTTCTCGACCTTGCGTTGATGGCAGTACTGCTCGAATCGCGTCAGGCGCTTCAGCGCTGTTTCCATCCGAGCCAGGTCGACTTCTTGCGCATTGCCCCACATGGCAGCGATTGCAGCGCGCGTGCTGTTCAGGATATTGGATGCCCGTGTCTGCTCAGTCGCCATTGCTACCATCGAGTAGGTCGCCGTGAGCATCGGAAGTCCTTCCTTGACATGCGAACGATTGGAAATTCGTCTTGCCAGTGTAAAGACAGAAAATGCGCACCTGATTGATCGCGCTTAAGGCGCTCTACGTTGGATCGTTATGCGGCGCTGCAGCAGCCAGCGCCCCGACGCACAGGTATGCGCCCAGTCGAACCGGTCGATGCAGACCTCAAGCGGCGAAGGGTCCCTCGCGTAGCAGTCGAGCAGGCTTTGTCGGCCTGATCGTTGAATCAGGCCAGCTTGACGGCGTGCTCGCGGGTGGCGTGGAAAGTTAATTGCGGCCAGCGCTCCTGCGTCAGCTTGAGGTTCACGCCCGAGCTGGCCAGATACGCCATGTTGCCGGCGGCATCGTAGGCGATGTTGTGACCGGCCGACGAGCGTTCGAAGTCGGCCAGGATCTTTTTGTCATCGCACGAAATCCAGCGCGCACTGCTGATGCTGGTGCCTTCGAAGACTGCGTCGACACCGTACTCGTTGAGCAAGCGGCTGGCCACGACTTCGAACTGCAGCACGCCGACCGCGCCCAGCACCAGGTCGCCACTGTGGACCGGTTTGAAAACCTGGACCGCACCCTCTTCGCCCAGCTGCTGCAAGCCTTTATGCAGCTGCTTGATCTTCAACGGATTTCGGATGCGCACCGAGCGGAAAAAATCCGGCGCGAAGTATGGAATGCCGGTGAACTGCAATACCTCGCCTTCGGTAAAACTGTCGCCGATCTGCATGTTGCCGTGGTTCGGCAGACCGATGATGTCGCCGGCATAGGCTTCCTCGACCTGCTCGCGGCTGGCGGCCATGAAGGTCACCACGCTGGAGACCTTGATCTCACGGTTCAGGCGCAAATGCTTGATCTTCATGCCGCGCTCGAAGCGGCCCGAGCAGACGCGCAGGAATGCGATCCGGTCGCGATGCGCGGGATCCATGTTGGCCTGGATCTTGAAGACGAATCCAGTAAAGGGGGTCTCCTGCGGCAGCACCGCCCGCACCGTGGCGTCGCGTTCGCGCGGCGGCTGGGCCCAGTCGAGCAAGGCATTCAGGATCTCGCGCACACCGAAATTGTTGATCGCCGAGCCGAAGAACACCGGCGTCAGGCTGCCCGCCAGGAAGGCCTCCAGGCTGAACGGATGCGAGGCGCCATGCACCAGTTCGACTTCCATCTTCAATTGCTCGATTTCGAGCGGGAACATCTCGACCAGGCGCGGATTGTCGATGCCCTTGATGACTTCGAAGGTCTGATCCGCCTTTTCGCTGCCGGCGGCGAACAGCATGATTTCATCCTTCAACAGGTGATACACGCCGCGGAAGGATTTGCCCATGCCGATCGGCCAGGTCACCGGTGCGCACTGGATGGCCAGCACCGATTCCAGTTCGTCCAGCAGTTCCAGCGGATCGCGGGTCTCGCGATCCATCTTGTTCATGAACGTGATGATCGGCGTATTACGCATGCGGCAGACATTCAACAGCTTGATGGTCTGCGCTTCGACACCCTTGGCCGCATCGATCACCATCAGCGCCGAGTCGACCGCGGTCAGCACGCGATAGGTATCTTCCGAAAAATCCTGGTGGCCGGGTGTGTCGAGCAGGTTGACCACGTGGTCGCGGTATTCGAACTGCATGACCGAGCTGGCGACCGAAATGCCGCGCTGCTTTTCGATTTCCATCCAGTCGGAGGTGGCATGACGGCCGCTCTTCCTGGCCTTGACGGTGCCGGCCAGCTGGATCGCGCCGGAAAACAGCAAGAGCTTTTCGGTCAGCGTGGTCTTGCCGGCATCCGGATGCGAAATGATGCCGAAGGTGCGGCGGCGCGCGACTTCCCGGGCAATCTGCTCGGCCGGCACGTTGCGGATGGCGACGTCGGCGCTGTCGAGACTGTCGGCGCCATCTGCACCGTGGGCGGCGTCGGTGGTAGCGCCATCAGGCGTCCCGAGGACGGCTTCGGCGGGATCATTCTCGGGAAGGTCGGAAATGCTGGACATGGTCGGTGCTCTTGCGAAAAGACGCAAAGTCTACCGGCTACCGGCTCCGAAGTCTAATTGCGCCTCGGTCGTCGCAGGGCGCCCTGCCGCACCGATCCGGACGCCCGGATCGGCGCTCAGGGTGCGATTTCGTCCGGAAAGACCTGGCCTGGCACCTTGTTGGCCTTGGAATTCATGGTGGCGGCGCGGATCTGCTCCAGCGGTATTTTCGGTGTACGGTCTTCGCACAGCAGGCCGTTCGCTTCCTGGAACGTATCGGCGAACTGGGTATAGCAAAAACCGCTGAACATCGTCGTGTCGTTCACTACCTGCAACAGACGTTGATAACGGTTGTGGAAATCCGTATCGCTGGTCACGCTGGAATAGCCCCAGATCTTCTTACCGGCGCTGCGCTTGTTGAAGGCAATCCCGCCGAACTCGGTCAGCACGACCGGCTGGCCGCGGTGCGGATAACCGTCGAGCGTCAGGATGCGCCCGCCCGGACGGCGCCGGTCGAACAGTTCCTGCGCACCCGTGGCGCCGTAGCGGGCCTGCAGATGCTCGGGATCGTCGTCGTAATCGTGGATACCGAGAATATCGGTGGCCGAAGCCTCCCAGCCATCGTTGCCGATCACCGGGCGCGTCGCATCCAGCGTACGCGTCAGGTGATACAGCGCTTCGACCGCATTGCGATGCGCCTGGGTCGAGGTCAGGTTGGGCACGCCCCAGGATTCATTGAACGGCACCCAGACGATGATGCAGGGATGGCTGTAATCGCGCTCGATGACTTCGGCCCATTCGCGCACCATGCGACCAATCGCCAGTGGACTGAAGCGATACGCAGAGGGCATTTCTTCCCATACCAGCAGGCCGAGCCGGTCGGCCCAGTACAGGTAGCGCGGATCCTCGATCTTCTGGTGCTTGCGCACGCCATTGAAGCCCATCGCCTTGGCCAATTCCACGTCGTGCCGCAAGGCGTCGTCGGATGGCGCCGTCAACAGGGTATCGGGCCAGTAGCCCTGATCCAGCACCATGCGCAGCGGATACGGGCGGCCGTTGAGCATGAAGCGGTCGCGGTTCACGTGCGCCGAGCGCAGCGCCGTGTAGGAGCGCACCTGGTCGAGGATCTGATCGCCGTCGCGCAGGATCAGTTCGGCGTCGAGCAGCGTCGGCCGCTCCGGGCTCCACAACAATTCATTGCGCGAGTCGTCGATGCCGGGATCCGACAGGCTGATCTTGCGATGCGCCTCGCCGCCGATGACCTTGTAACGATCGTCGGCCAGCACCTTGTCGCCATGCAGGATGCGCGCCTCGACCGTCAGGCCCTCGCGCAGGTCGCCGGCGACGAAGGTTTCGCAACCGATTTCGAAACCGTCGAAATGCGGCGTCCAGCGGATCTTCTGGATGTACGTGCGCGCCACCTGTTCGACCCACACGGTTTGCCAGATTCCGGTGGTGCGCGGATACCAGATCGAATGCGGTTCCAGCTGCCAGTCCTGCTTGCCGCGCGGCTTGGCCAGATCGAGCGGATCGTCGTCGACCCAGACCGTCACCGTCTGTTCGTCGCCGTCGTTCAGGGCGCGGCTGATGTCGGCCGAAAATGGCGTATGGCCGCCCTCGTGTTCGACCACCAGATGGCCGTTGACCCAGACCCGCGCCTGGTAATCGACGGCGCCGAAATGCAGCAGCGTGCGTCCGACCGTCGGCGCCAGCTGGAACTGACGCTCATACCAGCAGCTGCGGTGAAAGCCGCGGTCACCGATGCCGCTGGCCTGCGACTCTGGTGGAAACGGCACCAGGATATCGGCGCCCCATTCGATCGGATCGCGGGGGTGGCTGTAGCGCCGATCATGATCGAACACGAAACGCCACGGGCCGTTGAGG
>JAYUWF010000079.1:0-6886 GCA_043753685.1 Herminiimonas sp. | reverse complement strand
ACCTGGCGCGGCCGGAAGCGATGCCGGCGCCGGCGTACGACAGTGCCGGCGAATTCTCGGCCGACCTGCAGATCCTGATCGATTCCCTGAGCGCGCATCATGGCGCGATCCTGGTCAAGCCGCGCCTGGCGACCTTGAAGCGCGCAGTCCAGATCTACGGCTTCCACCTGGCCACGCTCGACCTGCGACAGACCTCGGACGTGCATCAGAAAGTGCTGGCCGAACTGTTCGCCGTGGCCCAGGTCGAGCCGCGGTATGCCGACCTTTCCGAGGCGAAGAAAATCGCTCTGCTTCAGGCCGAACTGGCCCGTCCGCGTCTGCTGTATTCGCCCTACCAACGCTATTCGGAACAGACCGATGCCGAGCTCGAGGTGCTGCGGGCGGCACGCGCGATCCGGCAGCGCTACGGTGCACGGGCGATTCGCAACTACATCATTTCGCACACCGAAAGCGTGTCCGACCTGCTGGAGGTGCTGCTGCTGCAGCGCGAGACCGGTTTGTTGAGCATGTCGGCCGGCGCTGCCACTACGGTCGCCGCCGACCCGGCCAGCCGCGACCTGGCGCTGATGGTGATTCCGCTGTTCGAAACCATTCCCGACCTGCGCTGCGCTGCCGAGATCATGACTGCCTTCATGGCGTTGCCACCGGTGCGGCGCCTGATCGCGCGCCAGGGCGACCTGCAGGAAGTCATGCTGGGTTACTCGGATTCGAACAAGGATGGCGGTTTCCTGACCTCGAACTGGGAACTGTACAAGGCCGAGATGTCGCTGGTGCAGGTATTCGATCGGGCCGGCGTCCGGTTGCGCCTGTTCCACGGGCGCGGCGGCACGGTCGGTCGCGGTGGTGGACCGAGCTACGAAGCGATCCGGGCGCAGCCGCACGGCACCGTCAACGGCCAACTGCGTCTGACCGAACAAGGCGAAACCATCGCCTCGAAATTTTCGAATCCTGAGATTGGCCGGCGCAACCTCGAATTGCTGGTGGCCGCAACCCTGGAATCGACGCTGCTGCCGGTGGCGACCGACAAGGCAGGCGCCAAGAGCAGCAAGCAATTGCTGCAGTTCGAACGCGCCATGGAAACCCTGTCCGAACATGCCTACCAGGCGTACCGCAACCTGGTCTACGGCACCCCCGGTTTCACCGATTATTTTTTCCAGTCGACGCCGATCGCTGAAATCGCGCAGCTCAATCTCGGCAGCCGCCCGGCATCGCGCACGGCCGGCCGGCGCATCGAAGACCTGCGGGCGATTCCGTGGGGATTTTCCTGGGGCCAGTGCCGCCTGCTGCTGCCGGGCTGGTACGGCTTCGGCAGCGCCATCGGCGCCTGGCTCGATGCCGGCGAGGCCGAGGACGGCCTGGATCAACGCAGCCGCAAGCAGCGCATCGAACTGCTGCGCGCCATGTTCCAGCAGTGGCCCTTCTTTGCCACGCTGCTCTCCAACATGGACATGGTGCTGGCCAAGACCGACCTGGCGCTGGCGTCGCGCTATGCCACGCTGGTGACGGACCGAAAACTGCGCAAGACGATCTACAACCGCATCGCCGCCGAGCACCAGCGCACCGTCGATTGCCTGGAAGCGATCACCGGCAACAGCGAGCGACTGGCCGGCAATCCGCTGCTGGCGCGCTCCATCAAGAATCGCTTTGCCTATCTCGATCCGCTGAACCACCTGCAGGTCGAACTGCTCAAGCGCCACCGTGCCACTGCCGGCGACAACGGCAACCGCGACGAGCGGGTGCAGCGCGGCATCCAGCTCTCGATCAACGGCATCGCCGCAGGCTTGCGCAATACCGGTTGAGGCTGCTTGCGTGTTTAACCGGTGCGGGCCGGCAGCAGGAAAACCGTGCAGCCACTACACTGGCGTTCCATTGAATCACAAGGAAATCGCCATGCCAAAAGCCATCTGGAACGGTACCGTCATCGCTGAAGCACCCGCCAGCGCGATCGAGGTCGTCGAAGGCAATACCTACTTTCCGCTGGAAGCAGTCAACCAGGCCTACCTGCAGCCCAGCGAACATCACACCGTCTGTGGCTGGAAGGGCACGGCGAGTTACTACCATGTGGCCGTCGGCGCAGACGTCAATCGCGATGCAGCGTGGTTTTATCCGGAACCCAAGGATGCGGCAAAACAGATTGCCGGCCGGGTGGCATTCTGGCGCGGCATCCAGGTGCAGGACTGAGGGAATTCGACGGCGCCATCGCGCAGTGGATCAAAGGATCGCTATTTCACCAGCGCCTTGACCGCGCTCCATTGCCGGCGCGAGATCGGCAAGCGTTCCTCCAGGTCGCGCAGCATCACTTGCCAGCCTTCATGCGCGTGTCCCTCTGCGCCGCCGTCGCCGGATGGCGCCGTCCGCTCGACGCCGACGATGGCGGCCCGCGCCACCAGGGTATTGCGGTGCACCCGCACGAAGACATCCTCGAGTTCGGCTTCGAGCGATAGCAGCGAGGCTTCAAGCAGGTATTCGCGGCTCGCGGTGCGCAGCGTCACATATTTCAGTTCGGCCTTCAGATACAGCACCTCGATCACCGGCACCAGCAACAGCCGGCCGCGCTCCTGTACCGAAAAATGCGTGCGCGCGGCGGCCTTGCTGGACGCGCCAGCCAGATCGACGGCATGCTCGGCATCGTCCGGCACTGGCCGGGGCAACGCCGCCGCTGCTACCGTTATCGCCGTTGCCGCTGCCCTGGCGTCGATCACCCGCCGCAGTGCAGCCGCCAGGCGGCTGGCGCGCACCGGTTTCAACAGATAGTCGACCGCCCGCACCTCGAATGCATTGACTGCATAGTCGTCGAAGGCGGTGACGAAAATCACCGCCGGCGGCGCCGGCATCGCCGCGATCTTTTGCGCCAGCTCGATGCCGCTCATGCCCGGCATCTGCACATCCAGCAGCACGATGTCGATCGGGTCGGATTGCAGGACCGCCAGCGCAGCGGGCGCATCGGCCACGCTGGCACGGATTTCATGCGGACATTCGGCGCAGACATCGGCCAGCAGGGTCGCCATGCGGGCGCGGGCCGGCGCCTCGTCGTCGACGATCAGCAGGCGCACCGTCACAGACCCGCCTTTCGGTACGGGAAATGCAGACGCGCCTCGAAGCAACCTTTCTCGCTGCTCGTGGTCAGCGCCGCCTCGACATCGTAGAGCAGCAACAGGCGCTCGCGGATGTTCGCCAATGCCATGTGGTTGCCCAGCGTGGGCGGCGCCGTGGCTTTGGCTGCCGCGCCGGCGCCGATCGGGTTGCGCACCACGATTTCGATCCTGTCGAGCGAACGGCGCACGCGCACCGTGATCGCGACCGGCGTACTGACCGGTTCGACCCCGTAGTGAACGGCATTTTCCAGCAGCGGTTGCAGCAGCAGCGAGGGGATGCGCGCATGCTGCAGCACCGCGTCGTCGATGTTCTGCAAGCTCCAGTCGACCTGCAGGCGCTCGCCGAGCCGGATCTTTTCGATGGCCAGATATTGATGGCAGATACGGATCTCGTCTTCCAGCGAGACGATGTCGCGGGCATCGCGCATCAGGACCCGGAACAAATCGGCCAGGTCCTCGAGCGTGGTCTCGGCCTGGCGCGGTTCGGTGCGGATCAGCGACAGCACCGCATTCAGACTGTTGAAGAGAAAATGTGGCCGGATGCGCGCCTGCAGCGCCTGCAACCGGGCTTCCGCCAGCGCCGGCGAGAAGGCGCGGATGCGCAGCGCAAAATAATGCTGCAGCAGGAAGCCGAACAACGCCGCCACCAGCGCGGCATTGACGCTGGCGCCAAGTGCCGATACCGAACCGCTTGCCGAAGCCGAAGCCAGCCAGCCTGCGCCATCCAGGAAATAAGCTGCCATGCCTGCCAGCACCGCCGGCACCAACGCACAGGCCAGGCGCTGCTGCAGGCGCGGCAGCCTGCGCAACATGCGTCGAAGTCCGCACAACACGAACAGCGACGACAGGCAGGACAATTCAATCTGCAAGGATTTTTCAACGAACTCCAGCAAGCCGGTCTGCCAGCTCGCCGAATGCAACAGAATCCCCGCCACCAGTGCGCCGTTGACGGCCAGCAGCACCACCAGGATGGTGCCCAGATTGCAGCAATCCGGTATCACGACATCGGTCGGCGCGCGGGCTGTGGAGGTTGTGGGCGGCATCGGGGCAGAAGGATCAATGGCGCAATCGGGGGTGAATTAAGGTCAATCAAGGTGAATCAAGGTGAATCAAGCGCAGTTCAGACGTATTCAAGCGCGGCACAGGGGCGCAAGCAAGGATGCCAGCGACGCTTCACCTATAATCATGGACCACAAGGAACCTAATCATGACAACACAACTCTCCAAAAAAAGCGAGGCCTGGTCGGCCCGCTTCGCCGAACCGGTCTCGGACCTGGTCAAACGCTATACCGCCTCGGTGTTCTTCGACAAGCGCCTGGCGCCGCATGACATCGATGGCTCGTTGGCCCATGCGGCGATGCTGGCCACCCAGGGCATCATCAGCACCGCTGACCACGCCGAGATCGTGCGCGGCATGGCACAGATCCGCGCCGAGATCGAGGCCGGCCAGTTCGTCTGGCAGCTCGACCTGGAAGACGTCCACCTCAACATCGAACGGCGCCTGACCGAACTGGTGGGCGACGCCGGCAAGCGTCTGCACACCGGCCGCTCGCGCAACGACCAGGTCGCGACCGACATCCGACTTTACGTGCGCACCGCGATCGACGACATCGACCTGCTGTTGCGCTCGCTGCGGCTGGCGCTGCTGGATCTGGCGGAGCAGCATGCCGAGACCATCATGCCGGGCTTCACGCACCTGCAGGTGGCGCAACCGATCACCTTCGGCCATCACGTGCTGGCGTATGTCGAAATGTTCGGTCGCGACAGCGAACGTCTGCGCGACTGCCGCAAGCGCGTCAACCGCCTGCCACTGGGCGCCGCCGCACTGGCCGGCACCACGTTTCCAATCGACCGTCAGCAGGTGGCCACGCTGCTGGGCTTCGACGACGTCTGCCACAACTCGCTCGATGCCGTCTCGGACCGCGACTTCGCCATCGAATTCTGCGCCGCCGCGGCGCTGATCATGACGCACATCTCGCGCATGTCGGAAGAACTGGTGCTGTGGATGAGTCCGCGCATCGGCTTCATCGACATCGCCGACCGCTTCTGCACCGGCTCCTCGATCATGCCGCAAAAGAAAAATCCGGACGTGCCCGAACTTGCGCGGGGCAAGACCGGCCGCGTCAATGGCCACCTGGTGGCCCTGTTGACCCTGATGAAAGGCCAGCCGCTGGCTTACAACAAAGACAACCAGGAAGACAAGGAACCGCTGTTCGATACCGTCGACACCGTGGTCGACACCCTGCGCATCTTCGCCGACATGGCCGGCGGCATCACGGTCAAGCCGGACGCCATGCGTGCAGCTGCTTTGCAGGGCTATGCGACGGCCACCGACCTGGCCGATTACCTGGTCAAGAAGGGTTTGCCGTTCCGCGATGCGCATGAAGCGGTGGCGCGCGCGGTTCGCACCTGTGTCGACCGCGGCTGCGACCTGTCGGATCTGACGCTGGATGAAATGCGCCAGTTCTCGCCACTGATCGAGCAAGACATCTTCGGCGTGCTCACGCTGGAAGGCTCGGTCGCCGCACGGGACCACGTTGGTGGAACGGCGCCGCGCCAGGTACGGGCCGCCATCGCACGCGTCCGCTCACTGCTGGCGTGAAGGAATGCCCGGGTCGGCGGCCACCGAGCCGCCGACCATGTCTGCTTGCATCATCCGCACGGTAACCACACGACAGCCGCAAAAATTAACCGAAAGTCAATTTCCGCACTTCCTGTCAGTTCCCGGTTTTTATCTTCATCTGTGCGTTGTCGAACACTCAACCTTTCAACTTCAGACCTACTCTCTGGTTAAGTTCCCGAACCCTGAGTTTATTTGGTGACAGTTGAATCCAAATGTATCGCCGGTTCGTAGATCGATTGTAGCTGCAGTATTTCAACGTCCCGTGATCACATAAGGAGATAAAACATGCCGTCTTTCATCTTGAAGCAAACCTGCTGCGCCGCCCTGTTGGCAAGCGCCTTCGCCGGAGTCGTTGCGACCCCTGCCGTGGCGTCGAGCCACCGCGAAGCACCGTTCATCACGCGTCACCCGAAGGTCGACGCCACCGACCTCTACATGTTCAAGAGCTACGAAGCGGGCCGTTCCGGCTTCGTCACGCTGGTCGCCAACTACCAGCCGCTGCAGGATGCCTACGGCGGACCGAACTACTTTTCGATGGACCCGGACGCGCTGTATGAAATCCACATCGACAACAATGGCGATGGCAAGGAAGACATCACTTTCCAGTTCCGTTTTACCAACACGAACAAGGATGCCCAGTTCACGGTCGGCGGCAAGAAAGTGTCGATCCCGCTGGTGCAGAACGGCGGCGGCGATATCGCTACCGTCAATTCCCCGAATTCGAACCTGCGTGAGTCCTATACCGTCACGATGGTGAAAGGCGACCGTCGTACCGGTACCCGTACCGCGCTGACCAATGCGGTCGACGGCTCGAGCACTTTCGACAAGCCGGTCGACAACATCGGCAACAAGACCATCTCGAACTACCCTGCCTACGCAGCCAAGCACGTCTACAGCGTGAACCTGCCGAACTGCGGCGTACCCGGCAAACTGTTCGTCGGCCAGCGCAAGGACCCGTTCGTGGTCAACCTCGGCGAAACATTTGACCTGATCAACATCAAGGCACCAGCCACTGCATTCGATCCGAATGCAGAAAAAGCCGCCGTTGATTCACTCAAGGACGCCAACGTTACCTCGCTCGAGCTGGAGTTGCCAATCGCCTGTATCACCCAGGGCACCGAGCCAGTCATCGGCGCCTGGACCACCGCCAGCCTGCGTCAGGGTCGTT
>JAYUWF010000078.1:0-6893 GCA_043753685.1 Herminiimonas sp. | reverse complement strand
TGGTCAACAATACCTTCCTGAATGACGACAGTAGCCGTGGCACGTTCATCTTTGCCGGTAGTGGGGTGACGGTACCGGTTCTCATGCAAAACAATATCTTTGCCGGTGTGGGCAATGTCATCACTCAGGTCAATGCCATCGACAAGACCAATTACCGGACGCTGAGCCCGGCCTTTGTCGACCGCGCCGGCTATAACCTCACGCCAGCGCCAGGCAGCCCCGTGATCGATGCCGGCTCGACCGTCGGTCAGGCGAACGGCCTGTCCCTGGCACCGACGTTGCAGTACCAGCATCCGGCCGGCAAGATTGCGCGACCGGTAGTGGGAGCCATCGACATCGGCGCCTATGAATCCGGTACCGCTCCGGCACCCGCGCCTACTCCAACACCTACCCCAACGCCAACACCGACGCCGACGCCTGCTCCAACCCCCGCGCCCGCCCCGTCGCCAGCCCCGACCTGGACCAACTGCGCCAGCGAAAACGGCACCTGTTCATTCAGCGGCACCCGCCAGGTTCGCTACGGCGCCAACGGCATCTATGCAACCCGTACCGCCAGCACGTCGATCGGCTGTAACAACGGCGTCTTCGGCGATCCACTGCCGGGGATCGTCAAGTCGTGCCAGTACGCCAGCACGGTCAGCACCGCGCCTGCGCCAGGGACCGCACCTGCCCCTGCCCCATCGCCTGCGCCGGAGGCCTGGGCTGCGTGCGCAACCGAAAACGGCACCTGTTCGTTGCCCGGAACGCGACAGGTGCGCTACGGCGCCAGGAACGTCTATGTCACCAAGATTGCGACGGGCTCCATCGCCTGTAACAATGCCACCTTCGGCGACCCGATTCCTGGTGTGGTGAAGAGCTGCTCTTACATGACCACCGGGCTGTAATCGGGGACGGGGTAGCCGTCCAACGACCGCATTGGTGGATTGCCCTTCGATATCAAGCGGCGCGCACTCCACCCCAATGCAGGTTCGATCCCGAAAGTCCGCCCTGAGCGGACTTTTTTTCTTTCCAGGTGCAGGAATCGCCGCCAATCATGGCCAGGCCGCCAATTCCGCGAGCCTGTAAGGTTACAATCCTCCCTTTGCAAGAGGCAGTGGCCCGGTCCAGCGATTCCAGGCCGTTCGCCTGCGCCTTACCTGCGTCTCTCCTGCGCATTGCCTGACCATCAAAGGAATTCCATGAGTTTGAAATGCGGCATCGTCGGCTTGCCCAACGTCGGCAAGTCCACCCTGTTCAATGCCCTGACCAAGGCCGGCATTCCGGCAGAGAATTATCCGTTCTGCACCATCGAGCCGAATGTCGGCATGGTCGAAGTACCCGATCCGCGCCTGGCGGCGCTTTCGGTGATCGTCAAGCCGCAAAAGATCGTGCCGACCACGGTCGAATTCGTCGACATCGCCGGCCTGGTGGCGGGCGCCTCGAAGGGCGAAGGCCTGGGCAACCAGTTCCTGGCGCATATCCGCGAGACCGATGCGATCGTCAACGTGGTGCGTTGCTTCGAAGACGACAACGTGATTCACGTCGCCGGCAAGATCGATCCGCTGGATGACATCGAGGTCATCCAGACCGAACTGGCGCTGGCCGACATGTCGGCGGTCGAAAAGGCGATCCACCGGGAGAACAAGAAGGCCCGCTCCGGCGACAAGGACGCAGCCAAGCTGGTGGCGCTGCTGGAACGCATCCTGCCGCACCTGGACAAGGCCGAGCCGGTACGCGCCATGGGACTGGACGCCGAAGAAATGGCGCTCATCAAGCCACTCTGCCTGATCACCGCGAAACCGGCGATGTACGTCGGCAACGTGGCCGACACCGGCTTCAAGGACAATCCGCTGCTCGACAAGCTAACCGCGTATGCCAAGGCGCAGAACGCGCCGGTGGTAGCCATCTGTGCGGCCATCGAATCCGAAATCGCCGACCTGGACGACGCCGACAAGGCCGAATTCCTGGCCGACATGGGCATGGCCGAACCGGGCCTGGATCGACTGATTCGTGCAGGCTACGAGCTGCTGGGCCTGCAAACCTATTTCACCGCAGGGGTGAAGGAAGTGCGCGCCTGGACCATCCACAAGGGCGACACCGGGCCGCAGGCAGCCGGCGTGATCCATACCGATTTCGAACGCGGCTTCATCCGCGCCCAGACCATTGCCTACGACGATTTCATCCAGTACAAGGGTGAAGCGGGTGCCAAGGATGCCGGCAAGATGCGCGCCGAAGGCAAGGAATATGTGGTCAAGGATGGCGATGTGTTGAATTTCCTGTTCAACGTTTGATGGAGGCGATTCCGGTTGCAGCGATCTGCAATGTTGCCGAAATCGTGACGCAGGTTTTCTTCGGCAAGTCTGCAATCGGGTGAACCGGAATCGATAAAAGTTTAACCAAAGAAACTTTGGCGCACGCTAAACTTTGGGTGAATGTTTTACTTCTTCAATTTGTCCGCATCGCCAGACCAGGCCCATGTCGAACCCGCTGCAGCTTGAAAACCGCCAGCTTCGCGACCAGCTCACGCTGTTGCTGGCGCAGGCGCGTGCGAACCAGGAGATCATGCAGCGGTATCAGGAATTCGACCTGCAGTTCATCGGCGCCGACAGTTTTCGTGAATTGATCGACCGGGTCTTCGATACGCTGAGCGCCTCGTCCGAACTGGACGTGGTGACGCTCACGCTGATCGATCGCGACCATGAGATCCGGCGCATCCTGCATGACCTGCGCATCGACCTGTCGAGCTATCCCAACCTGATGTTCCTCGACGATGCGAGTCAGCTTGGCTGGCTGCGGACCCGTCTGAAAAGTCCGCTGCTGGGGCGTTTTCACGCTGGGGACTATGGCCGGCTGTTTCCGCCGGAAGTGCTGGCGCCGGCCAGTACCGCCATCGTGCCGCTGCTGCGCAATCGGAAAATGATCGGCGTGCTGTGCATGGGCAGCCTGGACGAGCATCGCTTCGCCGCCGACATGGCCACCGATTTCATCGAGCATCTGGCGGCGATCGTCGCCATCTGCCTGGAAAACGTCATCAACACCGAGCGCTTGAAACACATCGGCCTGACCGATCCGCTGACCGCCGTCAACAATCGCCGGTACATCGAACAGCGCCTGCAGGAAGAAGTCGGCCGTACCCGGCGCCAGGGCTATGCATTGTCGTGCCTGTACATCGATATCGATTTTTTCAAGAAGATCAACGACCGCGCCGGGCATCAGGGCGGCGATGCGGTGCTGCGGGAAGTCGCCGCGCGCATCAAGGCGGAGTTGCGCCTGTCGGACGCGCTCGGCCGCTTCGGCGGCGAGGAATTCGTGGCGCTGCTGATCGACGCGCCGCTGGCCGACGCCATGGTCGTGGCAGAGCGGATTCGGGCCAGCGTGGCCGACCGGGCGTTCCTTCTATCGGATGACACACGGCTGGATGTCACGGTATCGATCGGCGTGGCGACGCTGATTGCGCCGGAGCGCGCCCAAACCCTGGAAGCGATCGGCGAGCAATTGGTCGGACGGGCCGACGCCGCACTCTATCAAGCCAAGGAAAGCGGACGCAACCGCGTGATCAGTCTGGGGTAAGGAATCTGGGGTGAGGAGTCAGGCTTGATCAACCTTGATGGATCAGGCTCGATCGATCTGCCCAGAGCCATGCGTCCGCAATGGCGTCAGTACGTTGACCGGCCGCCTCAGCCTGCCGGTTTGGCCGCGGCCTGCAGGCGCTCGTACTTTTCCTGCAATTGCTCGGGGGTTTCGCGCCAGGCCGGATTGAAGGGAATGCAGGCGACCGGACAGACCTGCTGGCACTGCGGCTCGCTGTAGTGGCCGACGCACTCGGTGCATTTGTGCGGATCGATTTCATAGATTTCCGCACCCATGTAGATCGCGTCGTTCGGGCACTCTGGCTCGCATACGTCGCAATTGATGCAGTCATCGGTGATCAGTAATGCCATTGCCTGCTTTCAGGCGGCCGCAGCGGACGGCGCCGATTCGATCGTGGTGGGAGCGCGCGTCACTCCAGGGCGGTCGCAGCGATTTTCTCCTGCAACCACTTTTCGACTGAAGGAAAAACGAATTTCGAGACATCGCCACCCAGGATGGCGATCTCGCGCACGATCGTGCCCGAGATGAATTGATATTGATCCGATGGCGTCAGGAACAAGGTTTCGACGTCGGGCAGCAGGTAGCGATTCATGCCGGCCATCTGGAATTCGTACTCGAAGTCCGACACGGCCCGCAGGCCGCGCACGATCACCCGAGCGTCGTGGCGCCGCACGAAATCCTTCAGCAAACCCGAAAAACTCTCGACTTCGACATTCGGATAGTGGCCCAGCACTTCATTGGCAATCGACAGCCGCTCTTCGAGCGAAAAGAACGGTTTCTTGTTCTTGCTGTCGGCCACGCCCACGATCAGCTTGCCGAACAGGCCGGAAGCCCGTCGAACCAGGTCCTCGTGGCCACGCGTGAGAGGGTCGAATGTACCTGGATAAATCGCTGTGACCATGGGTCGCTCCTCTGCTGCCTGCCAATTAACGAATGCGCATTATGCCTTAACTTCCATGCCGATCCCGCATTGCAGTAAATGGTAGAAGACCATGCCCGCCCGGTCCGCGCGCACGACTTCCCAGCCTGCCAGCCAGTCTGCCGCGGGCGTCGCGTCGAGGCCGGCCTGATCCGTCCGAGCCGCGGGATGCGGCGTGACCAGCGCTGCTTCGGCTTCCACATACAGCACGCCACCCGGGGCGAGCAGGCGGCGGCACAGCGGCAGCATTTTTGCCAGCCATTGCTGATGATATGGTGGATCGAGAAAAATCAGATCGAATTGGCCCTCGCCACTGCGGGTGATCAAGCTCTGGGTGACGGTCAGGGCATTGCCGCGCACGACCTCGATCTGATCTGCCTGCAGCTTGATGCGGGTCGCTTCCAGCTGGCGGGCGGCAGCGGTATTTTCTTCGACCATCACCACTTTTGCGGCGCCGCGGCTGGCCGCTTCAAACCCCAGCGCGCCGGTGCCGGCGAACAGGTCGAGGCACACCGCATCCTCCCAGCGGCCGTCGCGCAGATGGGACAACCAGTTGAAGACGGTTTCACGGACCCGGTCCGGTGTCGGTCGCAAGCCGTCTGCGTCCAGTACCGGCAAGGGCGTGCGTTTCCATTGGCCACCGATGATGCGGATCTGGTGCGTCAGTGCCGGGCGCACGCGCTGCGGCCGTGGTTTGAGTGAAGGTTTTTTTTGCATGGCAATGGCAATCGATGAGTGGAACCTGGTGCGCCGACCAATGGCGGGATAGGCACTGACAGTGACACGCAATACGACCAACAGGCCGATTCCGGACGGCGATTTCGTCGGTTGTCGGGCCGAAAAAGGGTCAGGCAGCGCCCCGGCCGGCCTACACCGCTCTGTTAGAATGGCTCTGATTGTAGCCGCGAACCCTGGTGGAATGGCGGATTGGCCGCACCTCGCTTCAGACCGGCGCCACACCATGCCTGCGTTGCGGCGAACTGCCTGTCGAATGCAGCGCATCAGGTCAGCCGCGCCTCGCACCTGCCCCGCAACCGACCTTAATCAACCCGAGTCCGATGTTTAGCTTTTTCAAGAAGAAATCCAAGGATACGCCGCCCGCGCCTGAATCGAATGCGCCCGATCCGGCTCCTGCCCCTGCACCAGCAAGCCCGCCGCCTCCCTCGGCAATGACGGCGCCGGCTCCGGCCGTCGACACACCACGCAGTCCGCCCGTCAGTTCGCTGCCGCGCCGCTTTTCTTCGGGTGCCGGCGCAGCTGTCGCGCCGGCGGCCCTGACACCAGCGCCATTGCCGGCACAGCCGGTTGCACAGCCGACATTGTCACTGTCACCGCCACCGCCAAATCAAGCGCCGGTCCGTCCGGTGGAAGCGCCTCCCCCGGTCACCGTCGTCTCCCCGCCGCGGCCTGCATCCTCCCCCACGGTGGCATCGGCATCGCCGTTTGTAAAAGCATCACCAGTGGCGCAGCGGCCGGTTGTATCGACGCCGCCACCGACGCCGGTGCGCCCGCCAGTCCAGCCGATCGCCATTGATGCACTGTCAAGCCAATCGGACCAATCGGACGACGACGCGGAGGGCGAAATCGTCGCCGCGCCGGTCAATGAGGAAAAGAAGCGCAGCTGGATGACGCGGCTGAAGGTCGGCCTGGCCAAGACCTCGTCGAACCTCACCACCCTGTTCGTGGGCGCCAAGATCGGCGACGAACTGTACGAAGAACTCGAGTCGGCGCTGTTGATGGCCGATGCCGGCGTCGACGCCACCCAGTTCCTGCTCGACACCCTGCGGCGCAAGGTCAAGGATCAAAAATTGACCGAGGCGGCCCAGGTCAAGGCGGCGCTGCGCAGCGTCTTCGTCGACCTCTTGAAACCGCTGCAGAAGCCGCTCGTGCTGGGCCGGCATCAACCGCTGGTGATGATGATCGCCGGCGTCAACGGCGCCGGCAAGACCACCACCATCGGCAAGCTGGCCAAGCATTTGCAGGCGCATCAGCAATCGGTGCTGCTGGCCGCCGGCGACACGTTCCGCGCTGCGGCGCGCGAGCAATTGACGATCTGGGGCGAGCGCAACAACGTCGCCGTGATCGCGCAGGAATCGGGCGACCCGGCGGCTGTCGCCTTCGATGCCGTGCATTCGGCCAAGGCGCGCGGCACCAGCGTGGTGATGGTCGATACCGCCGGGCGCTTGCCGACCCAGCTGCATCTGATGGAAGAGCTGAAAAAGATCAAGCGCGTCATGGCCAAGGCCATGCCGTCGGCGCCGCATGAAATCCTGCTGATCATCGACGGCAATACCGGTCAGAATGCGCTGGCGCAGGTCAAGGCTTTCGACGATGCGCTCGGCCTGACCGGGCTGGTGGTGACCAAGCTCGACGGTACCGCCAAGGGCGGCGTGCTGGCGGCGAT
>JAYUWF010000077.1:0-2220 GCA_043753685.1 Herminiimonas sp. | reverse complement strand
CCGTCGCCACCAAAACCAATTGCGCTTTCTTGCAGAACGCGCCGGACCAACACGTGGTCGTCAAGGGCGACACGCTGTGGGGCATCTCCGGAAAATTCCTCGAGCACCCCTGGTGCTGGCCGCAGGTCTGGGGCATGAACCGCGAAGAAATCCGCAATCCACACTGGATTTATCCGGGTCAGATCGTGTACTTCGACCGTGCGGCGGGACGCTTGCGCCTCGGTCGTCCGGGCGGCGGAAATGGCGCCAGCGCCAACGTGCGCCTGTCGCCGCAGATTCGCATCAGCGGCCTGGATGGTGATGCCATCCGCTCGATCCTGCCCAGCGAGATCGAACCGTTCCTGATGCAGCCGCTGATTATCGAAGAAAACGAATTCAAGGAAACACCACGCATCGTCGCCACCCAGGAAAACCATGTCTTCCTCGGCAAGGACGACAAGGCGTACGTGCGCGGCGATCTGAAGGGCGGCACCAGCTTCCAGGCCTTCCGTCCAGGTAAACCTCTCAAGGATCCGGTCAGCGCCAAGATCATCGGATACGAGGCCGTCTATCTCGGCGACCTCAAGCTCTCGCGCACCGGCAAGAGCGCTGAAGAAGCCGACACCTTCGTGGTCACCAATTCGAAGGAAGAGATGGGCGTCGGCGACCGGCTGCTGCCAGCCCCGCCGCGGCCATTGATCAACTATGTGCCGCATGCGCCGGAGCGTCCGGTCGATGCCCGCATCGTCTCGGTCTACGGTGGCGTCAATCAGGCCGGGCAGAACCAGGTGGTGTCGGTCAATCGCGGATCGGAAGACGGTCTGGATGTCGGCGCCGTGCTGGAACTGTCGCGCTTCGGTGTCACCATCAAGGACACCACCGACGGCAAGAAGCCGGTCAAGCTGCCGGATGAAAAATATGGCGAGCTGTTCATTTTCCGCATCTTCAAGCACATCTCGTATGGTCTGGTGATGCAAGTGCGTCAACCGGTCCAAATCGGCGACGTGGCCAAGTCACCCGACTAGACGGCCGTGCCGGTCACGCATGCGCTGACCGGCTGGCTGCGACTCGAACGTACCGCCGGTGTCGGTCCCGACACCGCGCGCAAACTCCTCTCCGCATTCGGCCTGCCGGACAATATTTTCGAAGCCAGTGCCACCGCTCTCGGCAGGGTGGTCACCGAACGGGTGGTGCGCGCCCTGCTGGCGCCGCCCTCGGCTGAACTGCAGACGCTCATCGAGCGAACGACGCAGTGGCTGGCGCTACCTGACAATCATGTCCTCACCCTGGCGGACGATACCTATCCGCAGGGCTTGCTCGAAATCGCCGATCCGCCGATCCTGCTGTACGCAAAAGGCCGTATCGAACTGCTTTCGCAGCCGTCGATTGCGATCGTCGGCAGCCGCAACGCCACCACACAGGGCGTCGCCAACGCGGAACAGTTCGCGGCTGCGCTGAGCCAGGCGGAGTTGACCATCGTCTCCGGAATGGCGCTTGGCATCGATACGGCAGCCCATCGCGGCAGTCTGCCGATGCCCGGTTCGACCGTTGCCGTGATCGGCACTGGCGCCGACATCGTCTACCCGGCGCGCAATCGGGCGCTTGCGCACGACATCGCTGCGAGCGGGTGCATCGTCAGCGAATACCCGCTCGGCATGCCAGCGATCGCTGCCAATTTCCCGCGTCGCAACCGGATCATCAGCGGCCTGTCGCGCGGCGTCCTGGTCATCGAGGCAGCCGCGCAGTCGGGCTCGCTGATCACGGCCCGCATGGCCGCCGAGCAGGGGCGTGACGTTTTCGCAATCCCGGGGTCGATCCATTCGCCGCTGGCCAAGGGTTGTCATTTGTTGATCAAGCAGGGCGCCAAGCTGGTGGAATCGGCGCAGGATATCCTGGAAGAAATGCAGCCGTCGGTCACGGGCGCGAAGGCAGTGCGCACCAGGAAAGGTGCGGCGCCGTCCAACGCTTCGCTACCGCTCGCGCTCGATGCGCCTGGCGCGCGCACTATCGGTGACGATACCGACGATCCGGTGCTGATGGCCATGGCGTTCGAACCAGTCAGTCACGATTTGCTGGCACTGCGATGCGGTCTCGACAGTGCAGCATTGTCAGCGCGGCTGCTGGAGCTCGAACTGGAAGGACGCGTGGAATTGCTGCCTGGCGGTGCGTATCAAAGGTTGTTCTGACGCGGCTGGTAGCCCCCCGCCATGGCCGGACTGCCGGAACACAGTGGTATGATGA
>JAYUWF010000076.1:0-2220 GCA_043753685.1 Herminiimonas sp. | reverse complement strand
TCGGCTCCAAAGGACTCGATATCCCTCAAGACCGCAGCGACAATCCGCTGTATTATAAATAATACCTATTTGACGGGTCTTGCCACGCAAGGTTCTTGAGTTGGTTATCAATTAATACCCACATCACCAGGCAAGTAACTGTGTTGCCCGAGTATATAAGCCCGAATACAGGGTTCATCTTAAGGAGATAGCATGGACGACATCGTCATAGTCGCGGCATTGAGAACCGCAGTCGGAAAATTCGGTGGCGCCGTAGCCAAAGTGACAGCAGCCGACATGGGCGCACACGTCATCAAAGGATTGATGGCAAAAACCGGCGTCGACCCAGAACGGATCAGCGAAGTCATTCTTGGACAAGTTCTGACGGCAGGCTGCGGCCAGAATCCGGCGCGTCAGGCGGTGATTCGCTCGGGCCTTCCGAACATGGTTCCTGCTTTCACGGTAGGTAAGGTCTGCGGCAGCGGTCTGAAAGCCACGCACCTTGCAGCCCAAGCCCTGAAATGCGGTGACGCCGACATCATTATCGCAGGCGGTCAAGAAAACATGAGCGCCTCGCCGCACGTGCTGAACGGCTCACGCGATGGATTCCGGATGGGCGATGCAAAACTGGTCGACACCATGATCGTTGATGGCTTGTGGGACGTCTATAACCAGTATCACATGGGTGTGACCGCCGAAAACGTCGCGAAGAAATACGACATTTCGCGACAAGAACAAGACGAATTTGCAGTTGCTTCGCAGAACAAAGCTGAGGCGGCACAGAAGGCCGGCAAATTCAAGGATGAAATCCTTGCGTTGGAAATTCCTTCGAAAAAAGGTGCGACGGTTTTCGATTCCGACGAGTTCATCAAGCACGGTACGACGCTGGAATCGCTATCCGCGCTCCGTCCTGCATTCTCAAAAGATGGCACTGTGACTGCTGGAAATGCATCCGGCATCAACGACGGCGCGGCGGCGGTAATGATGATGACAGCAAAGATGGCCAGTGACCTTGGTCTGAAACCGCTTGCCAGGATCAAGGCATATGCCTCGGCAGGTCTGGACCCTTCGATCATGGGCATGGGTCCGGTGCCTGCGGCCCAGCGGTGCTTGAAAAAAGCCGGCTGGACGCATGCTGATCTCGATCTGATGGAGATCAACGAAGCGTTTGCTGCTCAGGCAATCGCGGTGAACAAGGAAATGGGCTGGGATACCAGCAAGATCAACGTGAACGGCGGCGCAATTGCGATCGGGCATCCGATCGGCGCGTCGGGCTGCCGGATTCTCGTTACGTTGATTCATGAAATGATCCGCCGCGATGCCAAGCGGGGTCTTGCCAGCTTGTGCATTGGCGGCGGAATGGGCGTAGCGCTGGCAATCGAACGTTAGCCGAACCGCCGTTGAGCGGTCGTTGAACCAAGTCGTAGACGGTCGTTGGGGCGACGAAATCAGAGTAGACACCCCCTCTAGCAGTGACATCTATTTCAAATACAAATAAAGAGGCGAACTATGGCACGAGTAGCATTGGTAACAGGCGGTATGGGCGGATTGGGCGAAGCAGTCTGCATCAAACTCGCCGCATTGGGGTATCGGGTCGTGACGACCTATTCACCAGGTAATAAGAAGGTGGATACATGGTTGCAATCCATGAAAAATCTCGGCTTCGACTTCAAGGCGTTTCCTTGCGATGTGTCCGATTATGATTCGTCGCAGGAATGCGTCAAAACCATTGAAAAAGAAATCGGACCGGTCGATGTTCTCATCAACAATGCCGGCATTACGCGTGACATGACGTTCAAGAAGATGGACAAGCCGAACTGGGACGCGGTCATGAAGACGAACCTGGACTCGGTATTCAACATGACGAAGCCGGTATGCGATGGCATGGTCGAACGCGGATGGGGTCGCATCATCAACATTTCTTCCGTCAATGGACAAAAAGGTGCTTTCGGGCAGACCAACTATTCCGCAGCAAAAGCTGGAATGCATGGTTTTACCAAGGCGCTCGCATTGGAAGTCGCACGCAAGCACGTGACGGTCAATACCATCTCGCCAGGCTATATCGGCACGAAGATGGTCATGGAAATTCCACAAGAGGTACTCGACACAAAGATCATTCCTCAGATTCCGATGGCCCGCCTCGGCAAGCCGGAAGAAGTCGCGGGATTGGTCGCTTATCTGGCCTCCGATGAAGCCGCTTTCCTGACCGGGGCAAATATCGCCATCAATGGTGGTCAGCAC
>JAYUWF010000075.1:0-20904 GCA_043753685.1 Herminiimonas sp. | reverse complement strand
TAATCTGCCGCTCGCCCTTGGGGCCGGGTTCGATGCCCTTGGTGCGCCGCAATTCGAATTCGGCCATCCACAACTGGCCGATGATTTCGCCCACGCTGAGATTGCGATTGAATCCTTGCTTGCCGGTGGAGCAGAACCGACAATTCACCGCACAGCCGGCCTGGGTCGAAATGCACAACGTGCCGCGATTTTCTTCAGGAATGAAGACTGCCTCGACCGCGTTGCCCTGTCCGACATCGAGCAGCCACTTGCGGGTGCCGTCGGCTGAGGTGTGATCCGAAATCACCGCAGGCGCCGCCACCACGGCGCGACTGGCCAGCTTGTCGCGCAACGATTTCGCCAGATCGGTCATCTGATCGAACTGGCTGGCGCCGAACTGGTGAATCCAGCGCTGCAACTGCCTGGCGCGAAACGGCTTCTCGCCCAGCGTGCCGCAATATGCAACGAGTTGGGCGGGATCGAAATCGAGCAAATTGACGGTCGGTGACATCGGATCAGGTCCTGCGGTATCGGTTGCCGCGGGCAAGTTGCCCACGGCAGGCCTTGTCAACGTGAATAGACGTTGAGCGCCGGAAAAAAGTAAGCAATCTCGACTTGCGCGGTTTCGGCAGCGTCGGAGCCATGCACTGCATTGGCGTCGATCGAGTCCGCGAAATCGGCGCGAATCGTGCCCTTGTCGGCTTTTTTCGGATCGGTCGCACCCATCAGGTCGCGATGCCTGGCAATCGCGTTTTCGCCTTCCAGCGCCTGCACGATTACCGGACCGGAAATCATGAATTCGACCAGGTCCTTGAAGAACGGACGTGCGCTGTGCACGGCATAGAAGCCTTCGGCCTCGGCACGCGACAGATGCAGCATGCGGGCAGCGATGATCTTCAGGCCGGCGCCTTCGAAGCGCGAATAGATTTGACCGATCACGTTTTTCGCGACTGCGTCAGGCTTGATAATCGACAGGGTGCGTTCAATTGCCATCTTAAAAAACTCCAATGAAAAGAAAGGGTTAGGCCTACAAATTGAGAATTCAATCAACCTTTGATTTTAGCACGAATTGACCCTATACCTGCGTTTTGGGGCGTCGAGGGCACCGCCGGCGGTCGCTCGCACGGGATCGGCAGTTTCGGGGCTGCCCGTTGCGGGGTTTGATTGCCTGGAATGCACTCAAACACTCGGATTCCGAATCCCGCTTCAACCTTCGACCGCGCCGTACGGCGCGGTCTGACGCGTGTTATGCTGAGATCGTATCGATGTCAACCCGCTTTTTTCCGGAGGCCCTATGGATCAAAACCTGCAACACTCGTTTGGCGCATCGGCCAACTCATCGGCCACCTCATCGGCCGACTCGCTTGCGCTGGTGCGCCATCGCGTCCTGCGCAATACCTACTGGCTGCTTGCGCTGTCGATGATTCCGACGGTGGCCGGCGCCTGGCTCGGCGTCCAGTTCAAGTTCTCGTTGTTCGCCGGTAGCCCGATGATCGGTTTCGTCGCTTTCCTGGCAATCGCATTCGGCTTTTTCTATGCGATCGAAAAAACCAAGAATTCCGGCATGGGCGTGGCGGTCCTGCTCGGCTTCACCTTCTTCATGGGATTGATGCTGTCACGCCTGATCACGCACACGCTGGGTTATTCGAATGGACCGGCGCTGATCATGACGGCGTTCGGCGGCACCGCAACCATCATGGGCGTGATGGCGACCGTCGCCACCGTCTCCAAGCGTGACTTTTCCGGGATGGGCAAATTCCTGTTCGCCGGCGTGCTGGTGATCCTGGTGGCAAGCCTGGCCAACATCTTTCTGCAACTGCCGGCGCTGCAACTGGCGGTGTCGGTCATCGCGATCGCGATTTTTTCGGCCTACATCCTGGTCGACGTGCAGCAGGTGATCAACGGCGGCGAGACCAACTACATCTCGGCGACCCTGAACATCTACCTCGACATCTACAATATCTTCGCCAACCTGCTGTCGCTGCTCGGCATCTTCGGCGGCAGCCGCGACTGATATGGCAGTGCGTCCGAACGGACGCGTTGCGTTCTCCCAGAAAGCCGGCTCGTCCGGCTTTTTTTACGCGCCCAGCCCAGCCGGTCCGGACGGTTCCAGGTCGAATACCGCGATCGATTCGACGTGCGCGGTATGCGGGAACATGTTGACCACCCCCGCCTGTTTCAACACATAACCCGCACCCTCGACCAGCAGCGCCGCGTCGCGCGCCAGGGTCGCCGGATTGCAGGAAACATAGACGATACGGCGCGGCTTGAAGGCGGCGTATTCGTCGCCCAGCGCCACCAGCGCTTCGCAGACCGCCATCGCGCCTTCGCGCGGTGGATCGATCAGGAAGCGGTCGAAGCGACCGAGCGCGATCAGGTCGTCGGCACTGATCTCAAACAGATTGCGCATGAAAAAATGGGTTTTTTCGGCCAGGCCGTTTGCTGTGGCATTTTCCTGTGCCCGTTCGGTCAGAACCGCGCTGCCTTCGATCCCTACGACCTGCCGCGCCTGCGTCGCAATCGGCAGGGTGAAATTGCCCAGCCCGCAGAACAAGTCGGCGACCCGCTCGTCCGGCTGGACATCCAGAAGGCGCAATGCGCGCGCCACCAGAACTCGGTTGATCTGATGATTGACTTGCGTGAAATCGGTCGGCTTGAACGGCATGCGCAGGCCGAACTCCGGCAGGACGTAGTGCAATTGCTCGTAATGCAGTTCCTGACCGGTCGGATAGAACGGCACGGCCGTGTCCGGGCCGGCGGTCTGCAGCCACCATTGCACGGCATGTTTGTCGGCGAAGCTTTTCAGGGCGACTTCATCGGCGCCTGACAGAGGCGCCATGATGCGCAGGACCATCGCGGTGATCAAGCCTTTGGCGCCTTCGCCGATGGCCAGTTCGATCTGCGGAATCTGCTCCATGATCGACAGGCCGGCAATCAGTTCACGCAGCGGCACGAGCAGCGCCGAGACATGCGGCGGCAGGATCTGGCAACTGCGCATGTCGGTGATGAAGCTCGATTTACGCTCATGGAAACCGACCAGGACACCGCCTTTTTTCGGTACGTTGCGCACCGAAATCCTGGCCCGGAACCGATAGCCCCATGTCGGTCCGTAGATCGGGCGCAGCATGGTCTGCGGCTTGACGCGGCCGATGTGCTTGAAATTGTCTTCCAAAACGCGCTGCTTCATCGCCACCTGCGCCGCCGGCTCCAGATGCTGCATGGCGCAGCCGCCGCAGATGCCGAAGTAGGCGCAGCGTGGTTGTACCCGCTGCGACGACTCCCGGTGCAGCGCGGTCATGCGGGCAGCTTCCCATTTCGATTTCTTGCGAAACGAGACAAAACTGACGCGCTCGTTCGGCAATGCCCCCTCGACGAAGATCACCTTGCCGCTGCTGCCATCCTCATTGGTCAGATGGCCGATACCGCGGCCTTCCATGTCGAGGGATTTGATGTCCAGAGTGTCTTGAGGCATGAGTGTGGTCGAGGCGGTGAAACCGTGAAAGGGGAATGGCAACGGCGTGCAGGCACGGCAGTGGCGCGGGCCGGCGATATTGTAGCGGCTCGCCCCACGGCTTGCCGGGATTTTCGGCCGCCGCCGGTGCCGTGGACTACAACAGGGAATCGCGGCCGACGCCGCGTGCGGTCAGGGCGCGCTTGAGCTTGACCAGCGCTTCCTGCTGGATCTGCCGCACCCGCTCGCGAGTGACGCTCATTTCGGCCGCCAATTGTTCCAGCGTCGCCGGATCGTCGTCATCGAGTCCGAACCTGCGCACGATGATCACCCGCTGCTTTTCCGGCAGCTTCTTCAACCAGTCGCGCACCAGCACAGTGACTTCGTGGTGTTCGGCCTGGATGTCCGGCCCGGCATCGCTGTCACCGGGCAGCATGTCCATCAGGCTGGCCTGCGGATCGTTGTCCAGCGGCGCATCGAGCGAGCTGGCATGTTCCGACAACGCCAGGATGTCCTGCACGTCTTCGAGCGGACGATCCAGCAGATGAGCGATGTCGTCGGCCGTCGCTTCCTTGCCGTCGTGGTGTTGTGCTTCGAGGTGATATTTGGCGCGCAGGATCTGGTTCAGTTCGCGCACCATGTGCACCGGCAGGCGCACCGTGCGCGCCTGGTTCATGATGGCCCGCTCGATGCTCTGGCGGATCCACCATGTCGCATAGGTCGAAAAACGGAAGCCGCGTTCAGGTTCGAACTTGTCGATGGCGCATCAGGCCGAGGTTGCCTTCCTCGATCAGGTCGAGCAGCACCACCCCGCGGTTGATGTAATGCTTGGCGATCGACACGACCAGGCGCAAATTGTGTTCGATCATTTTCTGGCGTGCCGCGAATTCACCGCGCTTGGCCAGCGTTGCGTAATGCACTTCCTCGGGTACGGTCAGCAAGGCGCGGGCGCCGATCTGGTTCAGATAATGCTGGGTGGTGTCGGTCGAGAGCTCTGCGGCCAATACTTTTTTCAGGTCGTCGACATTGTCGACCACGGTGCTAGCTGCGGGTCTGCCCACCGGGGTCTGATCCGGCTCCATTTCCTGCAGCTTGTCGGGCAGATCGACTTCATCACCGAGACCGGCGCCGCCGTCGTCATCCGCTTCGTCGGGCTGGTCCAGCTGCTCGAGCTCCTCCGCTGCAGCGGCATGGTGCCCGGCTGCTGTTTGTCCGGAGGGGGGCGGGATGCCGTTGATCGGCCGCTCGGCCCGATCGGCTTCATCGTCGGTACTGCCGGTATGCCGCACACGGGTATCGGCGTCGGTGCCTGAGGGCACCGGCTGGGTCGCATTCGGATCACCGGCTGATTTGGCATGGTCGATCGGCGTGCGGGGTTTTCGGATCATTTAGCGGCTTGGTAAGAACTTGGACGGGTCGACCGGTTTTCCCTGCTGGCGTATTTCAAAGTGCAACTTGACCACATCCGAATCGGAATTACCCATTTCCGCGATTTTCTGGCCCTTGGTGACGGTTTGACCCTCCTTGACCAGGATGGTTTTATTGTGAGCGTAGGCAGACAGCAGATTACTCGTATGTTTGACAATGACCAGATTGCCGTAGCCGCGGATGCCGCTGCCGGCATACATCACCTTGCCGCTGCTGGCGGCGAGAACCTGCTGGCCGTTCTTGCCGGCGATGTCGATCCCCTTCTTGCCATCGTCGAAACCGGTCGAGACCTTGCCGTCGGTCGGCCAGATCCAGCTGACGTTTTCGTCGTCGGCGCCTTGCGGCGCAGCGGCCACGGGTGGCGCAGCGCGCTCGATCGGCCGGGCGTCAGCGGTCTTGGGTACTGCCGCCGGCACTGCAGCGGCGGTATTGTTGGTGCTCTCGGGTTTCTGCAATTCCGCCAGCGCCGACTCTGAATAAGGCCGCTTCTCGCCATGCGGACCGGCCTTGTTCACGACCGGGCCGCCGGTAACGGGTGCGCCGGTAACGGGTGCGCCGGGAACTGTGGCCGGGCTGGCGCCGAGGGGTCGTACTTCCACGCCCGAGCCGACCGTCACGCTGCCGGTCTGCGTTGCGCCGGAACCGGCTTCCGGCGGCGCCACCCGCAGCACCTGGTCGACCTTGATGTCGTTGGCATTGGCGAGATTGTTCCAGATCACCAGGTCGCGATAATTCTGGCCGAAATCGAGGGCAATGTGCAGCAGGGTGTCGCCCTTGCGCACCGTGTAGTAGCCGCGCTGGTCGGAGCTGCGCGGCGGCGCCGGTGGCACCGCGGCACTGCGGACCGCCTCGGTCGGACGGCTTGCGGTGCCGCGGTCAACCACCGGTGCCGGTGCGTGGGTGGTGCCGCAGGCGGCAAGGATGGCACTCAATGCCATCGGGCAGAGCAGTCGGATTTTTCTCATTCTCATGGCTTCAGGTTGATCGCGGCGACTGCTTGCGCACCGGATTTTCTTGTACTGGATTTTTCATACGGTGCCTGCACGCAGCGGTACGAAGTGGCAGTCTTCCAGTGTGGTGGTCATCCATTCGGAAAGGCTCACGCGTTCGATCAGCTGCAGTACCTGGTGCCGCCCGCCAACCGGGGCAACAAGGCGTCCACCGATCGTCAGTTGTTCCAGCAAAGTGGGCGGTACCTCGAGCCCGGCAGCTGCCAGGATGATGCCGTCGAACGGCGCGACTTGCGGGAGGCCAAGCATACCATCTCCATAATGCAAGCGGACGTTCGGAATCCGCATGGGCCGCAGATTGCTGCGTGCCAGCTCGTGTAACGGCTTGATGCGCTCGATCGAATACACGTCCTTTGCCACCAGTGACAATACCGCCGCCTGGTAACCGCAACCGGTACCGATTTCCAGCACGCGCTGCAATTCGCCGCCGGCCCGGTTGGCACGCATGACTTCGATCATCCGCGCCACGATGTAGGGCTGCGAGATGGTCTGGTGATGACCGATCGGCAGCGACGCGTCGATGTACGCCTGGCTGGCCAGCGCAGGCTCCATGAAGAGATGGCGCGGCACCGCATCCATGGCCGCGAGCACCTTCGCATCCTGCACCCCCTGTCGTGCGATGCGTTCGACCATGGCGCGGCGCACCGCCGGAGAAATCAAGGGCGTCGGCCGATCCCGATCGGGCAACGCGTTCGGCGCGGCATGGCGCTCGGCGCCTGGTTTGGGCGCCGCCTGCCCGTTCTCGCGCTGCGGCGGGCGCTGGTCCTGGCGCGCGGCATGGCTGGCGGCATGGCTGGCAGCGTTGCTGGTGGCGGTCTGCGGCGTGGCGACGACACGGCGGGCGCCGTTGCGGTCTTCCGGCGCCCTTGCGGCGCGGTCGCCAAGCGAGGCCAGCGACAGTGGAAATCGTTTGTCCTTGCCGGTCACTGCAGGTCCTGGCGCAGCAACGCGAGTTGAGCAATGTGGGTCAGATCGATCTGCAAGGGCGTGATCGACACGAAGCCGTTGGCAGTCGCATGGAAATCGGTTCCCTCGCCGGCATCGCGCTCGGCGCCGATCGGCCCGATCCAGAAGATCTCGCGGCCATGCGGATCGGCCGATCGGATGACCGGCTCCGACATGTGGCGCTTGCCGAGCCGGGTCGGCAGCATCCCCTTGATGGCAGCGCGCGGCAGATTTGGAATGTTGACGTTGAGCAGATAGGGACTGGGCAAGGCGTCGAAGCGCCGTTCGACCAGTTCGCGTGCGATTTGTGCAGCACTGTCGAGCTCGGCCCAGCCGCTGCGCACCTGAGAAAACGCCATGGCGGGCAGACCGAACAGATAGCCCTCGGTGGCCGCGGCGACCGTCCCCGAATACAGCGTGTCGTCGCCCATGTTCTGGCCATTGTTGATGCCCGAGACGATCAGGTCGGGTGCAAACCCGAGCGTGCCGGTCAGCGCAATGTGGACGCAGTCGGAAGGCGTACCGTTGACGAAATAAAAACCATTGGCGGCCCGGGTCAACGACAGCGGCCGGTCCAGGGTCAGGGAGTTGGAACTGCCGGACCGGTTGCTGTCGGGCGCCACCACCAGGATTTCGGCAATCGCGGCCATCGCATCAGCCAGGGCGGCCAGCCCGGGCGCCAGGTAACCGTCATCGTTACTGATCAAGATTTTCATCGTCGAATTTTACCTGAAGCAATATCATCGGAAGGTGGCAACCCGGGTATTTTGCGGCATAATCGCAAAATCAAACGACCGTTCTATTCTAAAAAGACCTATCAAGGAGACTGCAGTGAAAGCCATAGTTTGCAATGCCTGGGGCTTGCCCGACACGCTCGACCTGGAAGAACTCCCCGATGTGACGCCGGCTGCCGGCCAGGTCGCCATCGACGTTCAGGCGGCCGGCGTCAATTTTCCCGACGTTCTGATCATCCAGAACAAGTACCAGGTCAAGCCGCCGCTGCCGTTTACGCCGGGCGGCGAATTGGCCGGCACGGTGCGGGCGGTTGGTGAAGGCGTCACGCAGTTCAAACCCGGCGATCGCGTCATTGCCTTCGTCGGTCAGGGCGCATTCGCTCAGCAGATCGCGGTACCGGTGCAGGCGGTCATGCCGATGCCGGCCGGGATGGACTTCGACATTGCCGCCGCCATTACGCTCACCTACGGCACCTCGCATCATGCCGTGGTCGACCGGGCGCAATTGAAAGCCGGCGAAACCATGCTGGTCCTGGGCGCGGCCGGCGGCGTCGGGCTGGCAGCCATCGATATCGGCAAGGCGCTCGGCGCGCGGGTGATCGCAGCGGCCTCGACCGATGAAAAACTGGCGGTCTGCAAGGACCACGGCGCCGATGTCCTGATCAACTACAGCACGCAGGATCTGCGCGAGGCGATCAAGGCTGCCACCGATGGCAAGGGGCCGGATGTCATCTACGATCCGGTCGGCGGCGTCTATGCCGAGCCAGCATTTCGTTCGATTGCCTGGCGCGGTCGCTACCTGGTGGTCGGTTTTGCCAATGGCGAGATTCCGAAGCTGCCCTTGAACCTGACGCTGTTGAAGGGCGCGTCGCTGGTGGGCGTGTTCTGGGGCGATTATGCGCGCCGCGAACCGGCGGCCAACATGGCGGCGATGGGTCAGTTGATGGGATGGCTGGCCAGCGGCAAGATCCGCCCGCTCATCTCCGGCCGGTACGCGCTCGCCGATACCGCGCAGGCATTGAACGACATGGCAGCGCGCAAGGTCACCGGCAAGGTCGTGATCGAGCCGCAGCGTTGACGGGATGTGTCTGAACGCCGCTGATCGGGGGCGCGGGCTGCCGGTGGACGACGTTTAGCTGGCGTCGACCAGCGTCTGATGCACGAAGGCCGACAGGATCAGTCGGTCGTGCATGGCCACATCGACGAATTCGAATCCATGCTTGAAGCCGGGCCCGTGTTCCGCCGGTCCGACCCAGCGCAAGATCGCCTGCAGGTTCAGGAATTCGTCCTGGCCGACGGCCTGCAGCTTGAATTTGACGCGCCCGACTTCCCCTTTAACACCGAGTGGTTCCTTGGCGGTGGCCGAGGCGCCGCCCACGCTCAGATCGGTCAGCATGCCGGCGCCAGTGCGCTCTTCGTTTTCGCCGACCGACAACGATGCGATGATCTTCACATCCGCGCGGGCACCCTGGCGCACGACGTTGCAGCGCACCTGCTTCGGATAGGTCAGGTGCAGGTAAGGATGCGGCGTATGCACCGATTTGACGGCCGAGGCCATGAAGGCATACGCTTTCTTGCCCGAGAAAGCACGCACGATGTAGCTCTGGCCTTCGCGGATGAATTCGAATTTGCCGTCCGACATGGGCGCGGTCACGAAAATAGTCTTGTTGCGCACGAAGCCGATCAGCTTGACGGTGTAGCGCAGCGCCGAGTTATCCAACACCTGCAGGAACATGGTCTCGCCGACGGCCCAGCGGACATCGGCCATTTCAACCAGGATTTCCTTGCTTGGCGTGGGTTGCTTGTCCGCGCCAGTCGCCGCTATCTTGGTAACCGTCGCGTCGGCCGCTGGCGTTGATGCTGCAGGCTCCCAACCTGCGTCCTGGAAAAAACCGTTTTCCAGCAATCCGTTGAGTTGATTTTCGCTTTCCACCACAAAACCGCAGGCCAGCAACAGCTTGCCGTGCCAATCGTAGATCGGCCGGCGCAGCGGTTTCCCAATCTCGACTTCACTGGGACGGATCGGAATCAGGGAAACGGCTTCAGTCATCGAACAAACTCATTTTGTCGGCAGCATGCGATGTGATGCTTTCGCTACTATTCTAATGCTTATCAGTATCAGAGCCGATTTTTTATTACCATTTCGTAACTATCTAGCCGCGCTAAAAAATTCGAGCACCTGCGACAGTTCGCGCGTGCGGCGAAATGGCGGCAGGCTCTGCCAGATGCGTTTGCCGTAGGGCTTGCTGATCAAGCGCGGGTCGCACAGCATCAGCACGCCACGGTCGCTTTCATCGCGGATCAGCCGTCCGGCGCCCTGCTTCAGGTTGATGATCGCTTCCGGTAACTGATGCTGCATGAATCCATTGAGGCCTTTCTTTTCGAGCGCATCCAGGCGGGCTGCCAGCACCGGGTCGTCCGGCGGAGAAAACGGCAATTTGTCGATGATGACCAGCGACAGCGCGTCGCCGCGCACATCGACACCTTCCCAAAAGCTCTGGCTGCCAATCAGGACCGCGTTGCCGGCGGCGCGGAACCGGTCCAGCAACTCGGTGCGGCCGGCTTCGCCCTGCACCATCAATGGAAAAGGCAGGTTGCGCTTCGCGAACAGATCGCGCAGTCGCTGGGCGGCGCGCGCCACCGCACGGTTCGTCGTGCACAGCAGGAAGGCGCGACCACCGGAAGCCTCGATCACCGGCAAGGCGGCATCGACCACGGCGTCGGTGTAGTCGGGCGAATTCGGTTGCGGCAGATTGGCCGGCACGTACAGCAGGCCCTGCTGCGCGTAGTCGAAGGGACTGCTCCAGGAGCGCGCCGGCTCGTCCCACAATCCCATCTGAGCGTTGTAATGACTGAAGTCGTTCTTGACCGCCAGCGTGGCCGAGGTGAAGATCCACGCCCGCGCTGCGCCTTCGCGCTGCTTGTTGAAGATGGGCGCAATCGACAGTGGCGTCTGATGCAATTGCAGGGACGATGAAAACGCCTCGACCCACAGCACCCGCTCGGCCCCGTCCGTACCGCCAGTGGCATCCGGGCCCGCGCTCGCCGCCAGGGCGCCGGCGCTGTTCCAGCCGATCAGCCGGCTTTCCAGTTCCAGCGCGCGGACCCGGCACTGCTCGATGGTTTCTGCCCGTTCCCCCTGGCTGGCCAGGGTATCGACCATCGCGTGCAGGCTGGTCTTGAGAAGTTCGAGCGCCGGAAAAAACGGGCTCGACGGTGCGATCTGGTTGACCGCCAGCCGCACCACGTCTTGCGGAAAGGTCAGGCGCAGGTCGCGCGCGGCACGTTCGACGGCAGTCACCACCTTGGCCCAGTCGGCGCCATCGCGGGCATGCGACAGTCCCTCCGCCAGCACGTCCCGGCACAGTTCCAGTACCTGCGAGGTCGAGAAGGTATCTCCGAAGAACAACGTCGCCGTTTCCGGCAACTGATGGGCTTCGTCGAAGATGATGGTATTGGCCGAAGGTAGCAGTTCGGCGACACCGGTATCCTTCAAGGCGACGTCGGCAAAGAACAGATGGTGATTGACCACGACCACGTCGGCTTGCTGCGCTTCCTTGCGCGCCTTCATCACGAAGCAGTCCTGGTAATACTGGCACTCCGAGCCGAGACAGGTGTCGCGGGTCGAGGTCACCAGATTCCAGATAAGTGCCGTCTCCGGCACCTTGGACAGTTCTGCCTTGTCGCCGGAGCTGGTGGTTTTCATGAAGCGCGAGATTTCGCGCAGGTGACCGACGTCGTCACGTGAAGTCATGCGGCCGTTCTGCAGCGTGCGCTCGAGATGGAAGTGGCACACATAATTGGCGCGACCCTTGAGCAAGGCCACCGATACCGGTACGTTGAGCGCCTTGCGCACCGTCGGTATGTCGCGCAAAAACAGCTGGTCCTGCAGATTCTTGGTGCCGGTGGAGACGATCGTCTTGCCGCCCCATAGCAGCGCTGGCACCAGGTAGGCGAAGGTCTTGCCGGTGCCGGTGCCGGCTTCGGCAATCAGGGTCGACTGCGACGCGATCGCGGCGGCGATCGCCTTTGCCATTTCAGTCTGCGCGTGACGTGGCCGATAGCCGCCCACGGCACTGCCCAGGGGGCCGTCTGGCCCGAACAGGGCATCGAGCTCGGCATCATGTGCACCCGCGGGGACCGGGGCGGGTACGGTTTCAGTCAAGAGCGCTGTCAAGTTGGTAGAAGGTTGAAAATCGCAGCCGGCAAGGGCATCGCCACTGCGCGGCAAGCGCATGGCGACGGGCGCCGCTACAAGCAAACATCAGGCAGGAATATCCGGCACCAATTGCATCTTCAGCAGCGTGATGTGATCCTTGAGTTGCAGTTTGCGTTTCTTCAAACGTCGCAATTGAAGTTCCTCATGTCGCAAATCATGAATCAACGTTTCGATCACGGCATCGAGGTCGCGATGCTCCACCTCGAGTTCGATGATGCGCCGCTGGATGTCTTGTGGTGGATTCATTGCCATATTGTGGCACAGCGCGTGCTTGGCGGGGACTGAATAAAGAGATTCCTGGCAATCCATCGCAAGGCATTTTCGCCAGCGCCGGCGCCATGGCGTTCGCCACGGCACGCCCTACATCATTACAATAAAGCAAAACTTACTTACAATTAATCGGGATCTTTCTGCAACCGGCGCGATGCGCCATGTGATAATCGCGTCTGAATATTGCCCAACAGAATTTTTCTGGCTACCATGACTTCATACAAGATCGACGCCGGCACAGGCCAGCATATCGGCGACCGCAGCGAGCAGCAAGACCGGATTGCCCTCCTGGCAGCGCCGCGCGCACCCGGCTACATGATGGCGATCCTGGCCGATGGCATGGGCGGCGCCAGCGGTGGAATCATGGCTGCGGAACAGGCAATCAAGACGGCGCGCCAGGCATTCGACCATTTTTCACCGCTCACCGACGATGTCGAGCAGATGTTGCAGGCCGTCGCCAGCGAAATCCATATCGTCCTCAAGCTGTTGACACTCGCCTCGGAAATGCGGCCACAGTGCACTCTGGTGATGCTGGTGCTGACGCCGGAACAGACGGCGATCTGGGGCCATGTCGGCGATTCACGACTGTACCGTTTCTCCGGACCGAATCTGGCAGAGCGCACCGTCGACCACACCCGGGCCGACGACGCGACGTCCGAGCGCGGCCGTGCGAGCCTGTTGCTCAGTGCGTTGGGACAAAGCGGCGCAGAGCCGGAACTCGTCATCGGTCACTGCACCGGACTCAAGGAAGGCGACGCCTTCCTGCTCTGCAGCGACGGCATGTGGCAGTACGCATCGGATGGCGAGTTCGGTGCGGCAATTGCCATGAATGCACCCCGCGACGCGGCCCAGATGCTGATCAAGAAGGCCCGCGAGCGCGCCCCTGCCGGCGAGGCCGACAACTGCACCCTGGCCATCGTCAAGCTGGTGACGCCGCCGAAGGAAGTGAAGAGTTTTCAGATCGGCAAAATGCGCCGCGCTGTCTGACCGCACCGTTCAAGGCATCGATGCGGTGCTGAAGTCGTCATGGCGCCTCGACCGCCGGCGGTGTCACCGCCGCTTCGCGCGCCTTGCGGGCTGTCCGATCCTTCTCCTTTTCCGCTTTTTTCTCTGCAATCACGCGCTGCCGCTCGGCCGATTCCGCCGACTTGCGGTCAAACGACGCACGATTCTTGGCTTCGTTGGCTGCCGAAATCGGTGCGCTCAGCGGCTTTGGTGCGCGCTGTGGCAATTCCCGCTCGGGCCGGACCACCAGCGCCGGCCTGGCGGCACGCGGGTTGGTTTCCGCCGCTGCGTCCCTGCCACTGGCTGCCGCCTTGCCCGGCTCGCGCAGGGTGATGCCCTGCTGTTCGGCCGTTGCCGCCCGTTCGGATTGCAGGCGTTTTTCTTCGAGCGCCTGGTCACGCTCGGCAACGCGCGCCCGTCGCTTGAATGCATTGGCCTCGATTTCCGGTTCTCGCAGATTGCCCAGCGCGGCGCGCCGGCGCTCGCGCGCCGCATCCAGGCAGCGCGTCATGAGAAATACCGTGGCACACGCCTGCTGGTCGTTGCGGTATTGCTCAGCGATCGCCGTGCGTTGCCTGGCGACGTCGCGAATGACTTCGTCAGCGCGCTCCACCGAATTGATGGTATTGGCGCTGGCGGAGGCGCCAGCCACGGCAGGCGGCTTCCCCGGCGCCTGCGCAGAAACGGTCTGCGCATGCACCGGGGCCGTCAACAGCAGTGCACCGGCCAGCGCCAGACGAAGCATGTGGCGCACTTGGCTGACGTGGCATGGGTGGCCGATCCAGTGCCGCGCCAGCGCCTCAGATGGCATCGGCCACGGCGCGCCGCTGTGCCCCCATGTAGTGACTTGACTGCATCTCGACGATGCGCGAAACCGTGCGATGGAAATCATTTGCCAGCATGCCTTGGGTGTACAACTGATCCGGGGCCACTTCGGCCGACATGATCAATTTTACGTTGTGATCGTAGAGGACGTCGATGAGCCAGGTGAAGCGACGTGCTTCGGATGACATCGACGCCGACATTTGCGGCACTGCCGAGAGCACCAGTGTATGAAAGCGGCTGGCCAGTTCGAGATAGTCGTTCTGGGATCGCGGACCACCGCACAGGGTGGCGAAATCGAACCAGATCACGCCACCTGCGCGGCGCAGGGCGCGGATCTCGCGCGATTCGATGCGCACCAGCGGATTTTCATCGGCGGTCTCGGCAATGCCGGCGAAGGCGTCGCGCAGCGCCTGGTCGGAGGCCGCATTGAGCGGCATGTGATAGGCGTCGACCTGTTCCAGCGCGCGCATCCGGTAGTCGGTCCCGGCATCGACATTGATCACGTCGAGCCGCTCTTTCAACAGGGCGATGGTCGGCAGCATGCGGTCCCGATGCAAGCCTTCCGGATACAGCGTATCGGGCTCGTAGTTGGACGTCACGATGAAACTCACGCCATTGTCGAACAGTGCAGAAAACAGGTTATAGAGAATCATCGCGTCCGCGATGTCGGCGACATGGAATTCGTCGAAACAGATCAGTCGGTATTTTTTGGCGATGCGCCGGGCGACTTCGTCGAGCGGATCGGCAATGCCTTTCAAATCGTCGAGCTCACGGTGCACGCTGCGCATGAACTCATGGAAATGCACCCGAGTCTTGCGCACCACTGGCACCACCAGAAAAAAACTGTCCATCAAAAACGATTTGCCGCGCCCGACCCCGCCCCACATATAAACACCGCGCGGCACGTCCGGGCGATGAATGAGGCGCTTGAACGAACTCGAGCGCTGGCTGCGATAGGCGACCCATTCGTCGTACGCGCGTTGCAGCCGGTCGACCGCCGCATTCTGGGCGGCGTCGGCGCTGAAGCCGCGCTGCGTCAGCGCATGCTCGTAATACTCGCGTACATTCATCGTCATCGAAACCGTGCAATCCAAAATGCCTTACCAAACAACAAAAGGGGCGAGCCGCAGCCCGCCCATCCAGCCAGCGACGGCAAAACCGTCAAGCCGGATTCAGATCGATCACCAGCCGCTTGGGGTAGCGGGCGGAGGCGCCGCCCAACGGAAAGCTCAGACCGAGACCGATACCGCTGCCGTAGCCACCGCTGCCGAAACCAGCGCTGACGCCGGACGACACGCCGGACTCGGGCCGGAAGATCAGCTCGGAGCTGCGAAAGCCCGGCTTGTCACAGACGATGTGCAGCGCGCCTCGGGCATCGCCGATGGCCAGTACCGCCGGCGTCGTCACGTCCCAGCGCATCGGCCCGATGGTCGCCACGCACGTCGCGCCGGCCAGTGGCTGGCCGCGCGCCGCTGTCTCCAGCACGATGCCCGGCTCGCCAGGCGGCGTGATCGCACAGGCCGTCAACAGCAGCCCCAGCAGTGGCATCAGTGACCGCAGTGGCCGCCCTGCGGCGCCAGCGCGCCGCAGCTCTAGTGGACGAAAGGCCGGCATCCCGATCTCCTTAGAAATTCAACGCCCTTTTTTCCACAGCCATGGCCGCTTCCTTGGTCGCCTCGGACAGCGATGGATGGGCGTGGCAGATGCGCGCGATGTCTTCGGACGAGGCGCGGAATTCCATCGCCACGACCGCTTCCGAAATCAGTTCGGATGCCATCGGGCCGACCATGTGCACGCCCAGGATTTCATCCGACTTGGCGTCGGCCAGGAACTTGACCATACCCGTGGTATCGCCCAGCGCCCGCGCGCGTCCATTCGCCATGAAAGGGAACACGCCGGCCTTGTAGGCCACGCCCTCGGCTTTCAGTTGCTGCTCGGTCTTGCCGACCCAGGCGATCTCCGGGTGGGTATAGATCACCCATGGCACCGTGTTGAAATTCACATGACCATGCTGGCCGGCGATGCGCTCGGCAACCGCCACGCCCTCTTCCTCCGCCTTGTGCGCCAGCATCGGACCACGCACCACGTCACCCACCGCCCAGACGTTCGGTAGGTTCGTCTTGCAATCGTCGTCGACCACGATGAAGCCACGCTCGTCGAGCTTCAGGCCGATCTTGTCGGCATCCAGGCCGATCGTGTTCGGCACCCGGCCGATCGAGATGATCAGCTTGTCGAACACAGCGGTCTGCGCGCCGCCCTTGTCGTCGACGTACGCCACGCTGACGTCCTTCTTGCCCACCGTGATGGCGCCGATCTTGACGCCCAGATGAATATCCAGGCCCTGCTTCAAGAACAGTTTGTGCGCTTCCTTGGCGATCTGTTCATCGACCGCGCCCAGGAATGTCGGCAGGGCTTCCAGTACCGTGACCTGCGACCCGAGGCGGCGCCAGACGCTGCCCATTTCCAGGCCGATGACGCCGGCACCGATCAAGCCGAGGCGCGCGGGAACCGCGTCGATTGCCAGCGCACCGGTGTTCGACAAGACCATCTTTTCATCGAACGGCGTGCCCGGCAGTTCGCGCGGGTTGGAGCCGGTGGCGACGACGATGTGCTTGCCGGTCAGGCTCTCGTTGGTGCTGCCGGTCACGCTGACCTGGTAGCCGGCATCGGTGGCAGGCGCTGCGACGAATGCGGCACGGCCGTGGAAGAACGTGATCTTGTTTTTCTTGAACAGGTACAGGATGCCGTCGTTGTTCTGCTTGACGACGATCTCCTTGCGCTTTTGCATCTGCGGCAGATTCAACGTCAGCCCCTTGATATCGATGCCGTGCTCGGCAAAGCCGTGCCCGGCGTGCTCGAAATTTTCCGACGACTGCAACAGCGCCTTCGACGGAATGCATCCGACGTTGGTGCAGGTGCCGCCCGGCGCCGGGCCACCCTTGTCGTTCTTCCATTCGTCGACGCACGCGACCGAAAAGCCCAGTTGCGCAGCGCGAATCGCGGCGACATAGCCGCCCGGGCCGCCACCGATTACCACTACATCAAAATTCTTTGCCATGAGTTACCCAAATTATGCGGAAATGGACGGCAGCACCGTGCCGAGCACCCTGGCTGCATGGACCGCAGCGCCGGCGCCGGCGTGCTTGCCGTGATTAAAGGTCCAGCAACAGTCGGGCCGGATCTTCCAGCGCTTCCTTCATCGCCACCAGTCCCAGCACCGCTTCGCGGCCATCGATGATCCGATGGTCATACGACATGGCCAGGTAATTCATCGGCCGGATCACGATCTGGCCATCTTCCACGACTGCGCGATCCTTGGTCGCATGCACGCCCAGGATGGCCGATTGCGGCGGGTTGATGATCGGCGTCGACAGCATCGAACCGAAAGTGCCGCCATTCGATATCGAGAAGGTGCCGCCGGTCAGGTCGTCCAGCGTGAGCTTGCCTTCCTGCGCCTTCTTGCCGAATTCACCGATCTTCTTTTCGATGTCGGCAATCGACATCTGATCGGCATTGCGCAGGATCGGCACCACCAGGCCGCGCGGCGAACCGACGGCGATGCCAATGTCGAAATAGCCGTGATAGACGATGTCGTTCTCGTCCACCGATGCATTGATGATCGGATACTTTTTCAGGGCGGCGACGGCAGCCTTGACGAAGAACGACATGAAGCCGAGCTTGACGCCATGTTCTTTTTCGAACTTGTCCTTGTACTTGTTGCGCAGGTCGATGACCGGCTTCATGTTGACTTCGTTGAACGTCGTCAGGATCGCATTGGTCGACTGTGACTGCACCAGACGTTCGGCAATCCGCGCGCGCAGGCGGCTCATCGGCACCCGCTCTTCCGGCCGGTTGCCCAGGTTGGCGGCGGCTGGCGAGGCGACCTGCTGCAGCAGTGGCTTGGGAGCCGCCGCCGGGATTGGCGGCCGGACCGCGGCCGGGGCTGCCGGTGCAGGTGCGGCCTTGTTGTCGAGCGAATTGATGACGTCGCCCTTGGTGACGCGGCCGTCCTTGCCGGTACCGCGCACGTCGGTGGTCGCCATCTGATTGTCGGCCAGCATTTTCGCGGCAGCCGGCATGGCGATGCCTGCTGCGGCCGTCGATGCCGGCGCGCTTGCGGCAGGCACCACCTCGGCGGCTGCAGCCAGTGCCGGTTGCGGCAGTGTGGTCACTTCCATCGGGCTGACCTTGGCCGAAGCATCGGTGTCGATCAGGGCGATGACTTCGCCGGCGACGACGGTGCTGCCGTCGGTTTTGACGATCTGGGTGATGATGCCGTCAGCGGGCGCAGGCAATTCCAGCACGACCTTGTCGGTTTCGATATCGATCAGGTTCTCGTCCCGGGCGACCGGCTCGCCGACTTTTTTATGCCACTGCAACAGGGTCGCTTCTGCGACGGATTCCGATAATTGCGGGACTTTGACTTCTAGAATTGCCATGTAACTCTCCGTTTCGGGTTGTTCGAGCGGCGCGCCGGTTTCCAACACGCCGCCACTGCCTCTTGAAAATGCGTCATTTAGTCAGCACGAAGCCCTTGAGCTTGGAAAATGCCGTATCGATCAACGCTTTCTGCTGCGCGTAATGCTTGTCGTAGTAACCGACTGCCGGCGATGCGCTGGCCGGGCGACCGGCGTAGGCCAGCTTCTGGCCGTCGCCGAGATTCTCGAAAATATTGTGCTGGATCTGGAACCATGGCCCCTGGTTCTGCGGTTCGTCCTGGGCCCACACCAGCTCGGTGAAGTTCGGGAATTTCTTCAGCTCGGCCGTCAGCGCCTTGTGCGGGAACGGATACAGCTGCTCGATGCGCACGATCGCGGTATCGGTCTGGCCGCGGTCCTTGCGGGCATTGACCAGGTCGTAGTACACCTTGCCGGAGCAGGCGATGACGCGCTTGATCTTTTTCGGATCGAGTTTTTCGTCGACTTCGCCGATCACGGTCTGGAACGAACCCTTCGACAGGTCGGTGAGTGGCGAGCCGGCATCCTTGTTGCGCAACAGGGACTTCGGCGTCAGAATCACCAGCGGCTTGCGGAACAGGCGGATCATCTGACGGCGCAGCAGATGGAAAATCTGCGCTGCCGTGGTGGGCTGCACGACTTGCATGTTGTTGTCCGCGCAGAGCTGCAGGAAGCGTTCCGGGCGCGCCGAGGAATGCTCCGGCCCCTGCCCTTCGTACCCGTGCGGCAGCATCATGACCAGGCCCGAAGCGCGGCCCCACTTGACTTCACCGGAGCTGATGAACTGGTCGATGACGACCTGGGCGCCGTTGGCAAAGTCACCGAACTGCGCTTCCCAGATGGTCAACGTATTCGGCTCCGCAGTGGAATAACCGTACTCGAAGGCCAGCACCGCTTCTTCCGAGAGCACCGAATCGATGATCGTGAACGGCGATTGCTGATCCGAGACGTTTTGCAGTGGAATGTAGCTGCCCGCGTCCCAGCGCTCGCGGTTCTGATCGTGCAGCACGGCGTGCCGGTGCACGAAGGTGCCGCGGCCGGCATCCTGGCCGGTCAGGCGGATCGCATAACCCGAGGCCACCAGCGACGCGTACGCCAGATGCTCGCCCATGCCCCAGTCGAGATTCATTTCGCCGCGGCCCATGGTGGCGCGATCGGCCAGCACTTTTTCCACCAGCGGATGGACCTTGAAATTTTCCGGAACCGTCGTGATCCGAGCCGCCAGACGCTTCAATTCAGCCAGCGGCACGGCGGTGTCCGCTGCGTCGGTCCACTTGCGGTTGAGGAACGGCATCCAGTCGACCGCGTACTTGCTCTTGAAATTCGAAATGACCGGATCGACCGTGTGGCGCCCGGCATCCATCGCATCACGGAAAGCCTTGACCATGACATCGCCGCCGTCGGCCGGGATGGTGCCCTGGGCAGACAGTTTGTCGGCGTAGAGCTTGCGGGTACCCGGATGCTGGCCGATCTTCTTGTACATCAGCGGCTGCGTGAGTGCCGGCGTATCCTGCTCGTTGTGGCCCAGTTTGCGGTAGCAGATGATATCGACCACGATATCCTTCTTGAACTCCATCCGGTAATCGAGCGCGATCTGGGTGCACAGCACCACCGCTTCCGGGTCGTCGCCATTGACGTGCAAGACTGGCGCCTCGATCATCTTGACCACGTCCGAACAGTACAAAGTCGAGCGCGAATCGCGCGGATCCGAGGTGGTGAAACCGATCTGGTTGTTGATCACGATATGCACCGTGCCGCCCGTGCCGTAGCCGCGCGTCTGGGCCAGGTTCAGGGTTTCCATCACCACGCCCTGGCCGGCGAATGCTGCGTCGCCGTGTACCAGGATCGGCAACACCTGTGCCCCATCCTTGTCGCCGCGCCGCTCCATGCGCGCCTTGACCGAACCCTCGACCACCGGGTTGACGATTTCCAGGTGCGAAGGATTGAAGGCCAGCGACAGATGCACCGGGCCGCCAGGCGTAGTGATGTCGGACGAAAAACCCTGATGGTATTTGACGTCGCCGGCCGGCAGGTCGTCGGCATGCTTGCCTTCGAACTCGGAAAACAATTCTTGCGGCGTCTTGCCGAGAATGTTGACCAGCACGTTCAGGCGGCCACGATGGGCCATGCCGATCACGATCTCCTGCACGCCGCGCTCGCCAGCGCGCTGGATGGTTTCATCGAGCGAGGCGATGAAGCTCTCGCTGCCCTCAAGCGAGAAGCGCTTCTGGCCGACGTACTTGGTATGAAGGTAACGCTCCAGCCCTTCCGACGCGGTCAGCCGTTCTAGGATATGAGCTTTTTTCTCGGCGGTGAAGTTCGGCGTCGAGCGGATCGATTCGAGTTTTTCCTGCAGCCAGCGCTTCTGCGCCGGATCGCTGATGTACATGAACTCGGCGCCGATCGAACGGCAATAGGTATCGCGCAGCGAATGCAGCAGGTCGCGCAGCGTGGCGGTTTCGCTACCGAAATAGGTATTGCTGATGTTGAAGACGATGTCCATGTCGGCATCGGTGAAACCGTAGGATGCGGGTTCCAGTTCCGGGATGCTCGGACGCTCCTGGCGCTGCAATGGATCGAG
>JAYUWF010000074.1:0-2230 GCA_043753685.1 Herminiimonas sp. | reverse complement strand
CACGCGCCGTGCGAACGTCACCGCTGCGACGGTGGTGCCCCATACGCCGGCCAACTTGCTGGTTCCTAACAACGTGGCCGGCGCGACGGTCGGCAAGGTCGAGAACAGCGCCGGAATTTGAATCAGCCCGCCACCGCCCACGACGGCGTCGATCATCCCGGCAAACAAGGCCGCAACGCCGAGGATCCAGTAATCCATCACGGCGCCGCGCTCAAAGTAGTGTATCGAGGCAAAAGCTGATACATATGTGGGCAAGGCATTGATTTCATTCGATTAAATTCTTTTTGTAAAATTTTTTGGCTCGGATCGACGCGCTGACAGCGTCATTGCGATGCAGCATTTTATCAATTACGGCGTTAATTGCGGCACTTGAGGCGACAGATGATCCGCCGCCGCCAGACCCATGCTGACGTAGCAGGCATCGTAACCGCCAATGGTGTCTGACTTGCTACAATAGAACAAAGGAGACTCCATGCAAACCACGTTTACATTCAGTACCGTTCCCCATCTGGTATCCGAGCCGGGCGTCAGCAAGCGCCTCGGCGCACTGGTCGCGCAACAGTTTCCATCGGCACGGCGCGCGCTGGTCGTCACCGATGCGGGGTTTCTGAAAACCGGGCTGGTCGATCCGGCGGTCGCCAGCCTGCGCGCGGCCGGCATGACCGTGACGATCTGGTCCGACGTGGTCGCCGATCCTCCTGAAGCAGTGGTCCTGCAAGCCGCCGCCGATGCGCGGGCCGCCAACAACGACCTGGTCATCGGCCTGGGCGGGGGCAGTTCGATGGACGTCGCAAAACTGATTGCCGTGCTGGTGGCGAGCGATCAGCCCCTCGCGCAAATGTACGGTATCGGCAATGTCGCGGGTCCTCGCCTGCCCCTGGTTCAGATTCCGACCACGGCCGGTACAGGCTCGGAAGTCACGCCAATATCCATCGTCACCACCGGCGCCACCACCAAGATGGGGGTCGTCTCGCCCCAACTGTACGCCGACCTGGTAATACTGGATGCGGAGCTCACCGTTGGCCTGCCAGCCAAGGTCACCGCCGCCACCGGCATCGACGCCATGGTGCACGCCATCGAGGCCTACACCACGCGCCTCAAAAAGAATCCACTGTCCGACATGCTGGCCCTGCAGGCACTGCGTCTGCTCTCGCGCAATCTGATCACAGTGTGCGAGGACGGCCGCAACCTGGCCGCGCGCCAGGCGATGTTGCTGGGTGCGATGCTGGCCGGTCAGGCGTTTTCGAATGCGCCAGTGGCCGCAGTGCATGCCCTGGCCTACCCGATCGGCGGCGTTTTCCACGTGCCGCATGGTTTGTCGAATGCGCTGGTGCTGCCGCATGTATTGCGCTTCAATGCTTCGCATGCCGCGCCGCAATACGCGGAACTGGCTGCCATCGTGGCGCCAGACGCAACCGGCAGCGAGGCTGCGCGCAGCGACGCCTTGATCGCGGCAATGGAGGCAATGGCTGAACGTGTGGGAATCGAGACGCGCCTGCGTCAGGTCGGCATTGCCGAGTCAGACCTGGACCGGTTGGCCGACGACGCCATGCTGCAAACCCGCCTGCTGACCAATAACCCGCGCGAAGTCAGCCGGGCCGACGCCCGTGCGATTTATGGTGCTGCCTGGTAAGATTTATCAGGAGTGGAAGCCACGGCCGCGCGTGCGGCCTGAATTTTCATGAGCACGCGGTGAGGTGGCGCGGTAACAAGCGGCGTGCCGGCACTGGGTAAGCAAATGCTTACTGTGGCTTGATCACCGCGCCCGTCGGATTTCGTCGCAGGACGCGGGCCCGACGATACGGTTAGGGCGCAGTCGTTTTCTTGAAGCGCGCTGCAATCTCCCCGACGATGCCGCGCCGGAAGGCCAACACGCAGAGGATGAAGATGACGCCGGTCACGATCTTGACCGACTCGCCGAGGGAACGGAACCAGTCGATGGTGGTGACGTTGGCAATCAGATTGCCGAGTTCGCCCAGCTTGTTTTCCAGCGCGATGATGATGATGGCGCCAACGATCGGACCGACGATCGTACCTAGTCCGCCTACCAACGTCATCAGTACCACCAACCCTGACATCGACCAGTGCACGTCGGTCAGCGTCTCGAAGCCCAGGACCAGTGTCTTGGTGGCGCCGGCAAGCCCTGCCAGCGCTGCCGACAAGACGAACGCCAGCAGCTTGTAGCGATCGACGTCGTAGCCGAGCGAAATCGCGCGCGGTTCATTTTCCT
>JAYUWF010000073.1:0-2230 GCA_043753685.1 Herminiimonas sp. | reverse complement strand
TCCTGCAGCTGGATGTCGATCGGCGTCACAGCCAGGATCAGGCCGGTGAAGCCGCCCATCGTGAACACGAAGATGAAGCCGACCGAGAACAGCATCGGGGTCTCGAACGACATCGAACCCTTCCACATGGTGGCGATCCAGTTGAATACCTTCACGCCGGTTGGTACCGCGATCAGCATGGTGGCGTACATGAAGAACAGCTGGCTGGTCACTGGCATGCCGGTGGTGAACATGTGGTGCGCCCAGACGATGAACGACAGGATCGCGATCGACGAGGTTGCATAGACCATCGATGCATAACCGAACAGGGTCTTGCGGGCAAATGCGGGAATGATGTGCGAGACGATGCCGAAGGCCGGCAGAATCATGATGTAGACCTCGGGATGGCCGAAGAACCAGAAGATGTGCTGGTACATCACCGGATCACCGCCACCGGCGGCATTGAAGAAGGAGGTGCCGAAATGACGGTCGGTCAGGGTCATGGTGATGGCGCCGGCCAGCACTGGCATGACGGCGATCAGCAGGTAGGCCGTAATCAGCCAGGTCCAGCAAAACATCGGCATCTTCATCAGGGTCATGCCGGGCGCGCGCATGTTCAGGATGGTGGTGACGATGTTGATCGAACCCATGATCGACGAAGCACCCATGATGTGCATGGCAAAAATCGCCATGTCCATGCCGATGCCCATTTGCGTGGACAGCGGTGCATACATGGTCCAGCCGCCGGCGGGTGCGCCGCCTGGGACCAGGAACGACGACATCAGCAGGATGGCGGCAGGTGGCAGCAGCCAGAACGAGAAGTTGTTCATCCGCGCAAAAGCCATGTCGGCCGCGCCGATCTGCAGAGGAATCATCCAGTTGGCGAAACCGACGAAGGCCGGCATGATCGCGCCAAAGACCATGATCAGGCCATGCATCGTGGTCAGCTGGTTGAAGAATTCCGGCTTGAACAGTTGCAGGCCCGGCTGGAACAGTTCGGCACGGATCAGCAGCGCCAGCACGCCGCCGGACAGCAGCATGATCAGCGAGAACCACAGGTACAGGGTACCGATGTCCTTGTGGTTGGTGGCGAACAGCCAGCGCTTGTAGCCATGCGGATGGCCGTGATCGTCATGGCCGTGCGCGTCGGCGCCATGGCCGTGTGCGTGATCGACTGTCGTTGTACTCATGTCACTCTCCTGATATCGATGATTCGCGTGAACTGTTCGTTAGCTTGCAGCTTGGTTTTCAGCTTAGTTTTCAGCTTACTTGCGCGCGGCCAAAACTTCAGCGGGTTGCACCAGATTTTCAGCGACCTTGTTGGACCAGCTGTTGCGCGTGTAGGTAATGACGGCTGCGATGTCGGTATCCGACAGAACCGCTTTCCAGGCCGGCATGGCGTTCTTGCCGTTCAGGAGAATGTTGATCTGTGCCGCGCGCGGACCATTGACGACCGGATCGCCGTCGAGCGCCGGGAAGGCACCGGGCACGCCCTTGCCGGACGCCTGGTGGCAGGCCACGCAATTGGCGGCGTAGACTTTTTCGCCGCGCTGCTTCAATTCATCGACGGTCCAGACCTTGGCTGGATCGTCGGCCAGGGCAGCCATGGCCTTTTTCTTGCCATCGACCCACTTGGTGTAATCTTCGGCGCTGACCACGTCGACCACGATCGGCATGAAGGCATGTTCCTTGCCACACAATTCCGAGCATTGGCCGCGGTACTTGCCGACTTTTTCAGCCTTGAACCAAGTGTCGCGCACGAAGCCGGGAATCGCATCCTGCTTGACGCCGAAGGCCGGCACCGCAAAGGCGTGGATGACGTCATTGGCGGTGGTGACGATGCGGATCTTCTTGTTGACCGGCACCACCACCTCGTTGTCGACTTCGATCAGGTAATTGTCGCCCTTGACTTTGGTCGGGTCCGAAATCTGTTCGCGCGGCGTCGACAGGTTCGACAGGAAGGAGATGCCTTCGCCTTCGCCCTTCAGGTAATCGTAGCCCCACTTCCACTGCATGCCGGTGGCCTTGATGGTCAGGTCGGCGTTCGAGGTGTCCTTCATCGCGACCACGGTCTTGGTGGCCGGCAGCGCCATGCCGATGACGATCAGGAACGGAATGATGGTCCAGGCGATTTCAACGGTGGTGCTTTCGTGGAAGGTCGCCGATTTGTGTCCAAGGGACTTGCGGTGCTTGAGGATCGAATAGAACATCACGCCGAATACCGCCACGAAGATCACCAGGCAGATGACCA
>JAYUWF010000072.1:0-2233 GCA_043753685.1 Herminiimonas sp. | reverse complement strand
CGAAGGAGCGCGCCGAGCACGTGATGCTGATCGACCTGGCGCGCAACGACATCGGCCGCATCGCGCAGACCGGCAGCGTCAAGGTGACCGACAAGCTGGTGATCGAAAAATATTCACATGTGCAGCACATCGTTTCGAACGTCGAAGGCTTGCTGAAACCCGGCCTGTCGAACCTGGACGTGCTGAAGGCGACTTTTCCGGCCGGCACGTTGTCCGGTGCGCCGAAAGTGCGCGCCATGGAAGTCATCGACGAGCTCGAACTGACGAAGCGCGGCGTCTACGGCGGCGCCTGCGGTTATCTGTCGTATGGCGGCGAGATGGACCTGGCGATCGCCATCCGTACTGGTGTCATCAAGGATGGCATGCTGTACGTGCAGGCGGCCGCCGGCATCGTTGCCGATTCGGTGCCGGAAATGGAATGGCAGGAAACCGAGAACAAGGCGCGCGCAGTCCTGCGGGCGGCCGAGCAAGTGCAGGACGGACTGGACGGGGAGATCTGAGATGCTGATCATGATCGACAACTACGATTCCTTCACCTACAACCTGGTGCAGTATTTCGGCGAACTGGGTGAAGACGTGCGTACCTTTCGCAATGACGCGATCACGCTCGACGCGATCGCCGCGCTGAAGCCGGATCGCATCTGCATTTCACCCGGACCGTGCACGCCGCACGAGGCGGGTGTCTCGGTGCCGCTGCTGCAGCGCTTTGCCGGCCAGCTGCCGATTCTCGGCGTCTGCCTGGGCCATCAAAGCATTGGCGCTGCATTCGGCGGCAAGGTCGTGCGTGCGCAGGAAGTCATGCATGGCAAGACCTCGCTGATCCAGCACACCGGCGCTGGCGTTTTTCAGGACTTGCCATCGCCTTACACCGTCACCCGTTATCACTCGCTGGCCATCGAGCGGGCTTCCCTGCCGGCCTGCCTGGAAGTGACTGCCTGGACCGACGACGGCGAAATCATGGGGGTGCGCCACCGTGAATTCGCCATCGAGGGCGTGCAGTTCCATCCCGAATCGATCCTGTCGGAACATGGCCATGCGCTGCTGCGCAATTTCCTAATCACGAAGACCGCACGGTGAGCGCAATGTCGATTACCCCCCAGGAAGCGCTGTTACGCTGCATCGATCATCGCGAGATTTTTCACGATGAGATGCTGTCGCTGTTTCGCAAGATCATGGGCGGCGAAATGTCGCCGGTGATGATCGCGGCGCTGACGATGGGTTTGCGGGTAAAGAAGGAAAGCATTGGTGAAATCGCGGCAGCGGCCCAAGTCATGCGCGAATTCGCGACCAAGGTCGTGGTCGACGACACCACCAACCTGCTCGACATCGTCGGCACCGGCGGGGATGGCGCGCATACCTTCAATATCTCGACTGCCGCGATGTTCGTCGCCGCTGCCGCCGGCGCGCGGGTGGCCAAGCATGGCGGGCGCAGCGTTTCGTCCTCGTCGGGCAGCGCGGACGTGCTGGAGTCGCTGGGCGCCAACATCAACCTGCGCCCGGAACAGGTGGCGCTGTCGATCGAAGAAACCGGTATCGGTTTCATGTTCGCGCCCAATCATCATGCGGCAATGAAGCATGCCGGGCCGGTGCGCAAGGAACTCGGCGTGCGGACCATCTTCAACATCCTCGGGCCGCTGACCAATCCGGCCGGCGCACCGAACATCCTGATGGGTGTCTTCCATCCCGACCTGGTCGGGATTCAGGCGCGCGTGCTGCACAGGCTCGGCGCGAAGCGCGCGTTGGTCGTGCATGGCCGCGACGGGCTGGACGAGATCACGATCGCCGGCGCAACCATGGTCGCGGAACTGCGGGACGGCCGTATCGAGGAGTATGAAATCCTGCCCGGCGAATTCGGCTTGCCGATGTCCGATCTGGCCGCGATCCGCGTCGACAACCCCGCCGACTCCGCAGCGATGCTGCTCGGCGTGCTCGACAACCGCGAGGGGCCGGCCAGGGACGTGGTGCTGGTCAATGCCGGTGCCGCCCTGTACGTGGCCGGCGTCGCCGGATCAATCGCCGATGGCGTCGCCAAGGCGCGCATCGCGCTGGGCAGTGGCGCCGCGCGCGCCAAGCTCGAGGACTACATCCTTGTCACCCGCGCGCTCCCCTCTGGCCTGATTGCCGAGGACCGACGCCGGTGAGCGCTGCATCCTTCGCAACGACGCCGGCAGCGCCTCCGGACGGTTTCGGCATAACCGTAAGCTATTGGCGCAGCGAAGCCGACATCGCCGCA
>JAYUWF010000071.1:0-2241 GCA_043753685.1 Herminiimonas sp. | reverse complement strand
TGAACCTGTACGTGGCCTCCGGGATAACCAAGATGGGAATCAGCGAGCTCACCGTGGCGGTACTGCCATGGCTGATGACGATGCTGGCGTTCCTGGTGCTGATCACGTACGTACCGCAAATCAGCCTGTTCCTGCCGAATCTGATTTATAACTGATTGCGCGCCGGCGCGGCCGGCATCGACTTTGGAGGAGGCAGGGCACAAGAGACGGTATCCATACCGGGCCGGAGACAGGTGAAGGGAGCAGTCGCAGCAGTCATTAAGCGACGCCCGGACACCACAGGAGTAATTCGAGGCGCCTCGCAAGATGCGCCTCTTTTGTTTTATCCTGTCGGCATGAACAATTTCAGCCAAGACCACTTTTCCGTGATCGTCGAAGCACCCTTCGGCGCGGTCGGCATTCGCAGCAACAGCGGCGCCCTGAGCGAAATGGTGTATCTGCCGCCATCGTTCGAGGCGCAGGCGCCCCGCGACGCGCTGGCGGAACAGGCTGCGGTCCAGCTGGCGCGCTATCTGGACGATCCGGACTTTCGTTTCACGCTGCCGCTGGCCACGGTCGGCACTGTGTTCCAGCAAAAGGTGTGGGCGGCGATTGCCGCCATTCCGCGTGGCGCCGTGTTGACCTATGGCGACGTCGCGCGCCGGGTCGGCTCGGCGCCGCGTGCTGTCGGACAGGCGTGCGGCGCCAACTGGTTCCCGCTGGTGGTTCCCTGCCATCGCGTGACTGCAGCCGGCGGACTGGGCGGTTTTTCGCATCATGACGACGAAGACGGTTTTCATTTGGGCGTCAAGCGCTGGTTGCTGGCTCACGAAGGCGTCGAAGGCTACTGCCGATGACGGATGCAATGGATGCCGCATCGGCCACCGCCAGTTCCATCCGCATCGACGAGTTCTGCGATACCCTGTGGCTGGAAGATGGTCTGGCCAAGAATTCACTGGAGGCCTACCGGCGCGACCTGCGAATGTTTGCGGATTGGCTGCTGGCGGATCGCCGCAAGGATCTGCTGGGCGCCGACGCCGACGACCTGAACGGCTATTTCGCCGCCCGCCACGCCTCGACTAGGCCGGCATCGTCGAACCGGCGCCTGGCGGTGCTCAAGCGCTTTTATCAATATGCGCTGCGGCAGAACCTGGTCCAGGTCGATCCGTGTCTGCGGCTGAAGTCTGCCAAGCAGGCGCCGCGCTTTCCGAAAACGCTGAGCGAAGCGCAGGTCGAAGCGTTGCTGGCGGCGCCGGACGTGCAGACGCCGCTCGGACTGCGGGATCGCACCATGCTGGAAGTGATGTATGCGAGCGGCTTGCGGGTGTCGGAACTGGTGGATTTGAAAACGGTCGAGGTCAGCCTGAACGACGGCGTGCTCCGCATCACCGGCAAGGGCAGCAAGACACGCCTGGTGCCGTTCGGCGCCGAAGCGCGGGAATGGATCGAGCGTTATCTGAGTCAGGCGCGTGGCGTCATTCTCGGCGGCCAGGTGGCCGACGCATTGTTCGTCACCGCCCGCGGCGCGGCGATGACGCGCCAGATGTTCTGGACCCTGATCAAAAAACATGCGCAGAAGGCGGACATCCATGCACCGCTGTCGCCGCACACCTTGCGCCATGCCTTCGCCACCCATCTCTTGAATCACGGCGCCGATCTGCGAGTGGTGCAGCTGCTGCTGGGCCATGCCGACATTTCGACCACCCAGATCTATACCCACGTTGCGCGCGAGCGCTTGAAGACCTTGCATGCGGCGCATCATCCGCGCGGCTGAATCCCGGAACCGAGCCGACACGTACGCTACAAAGCAAAACGGACTGCCGAAGCAGTCCGTTTTTTTTCGTGTCAGCCCCGTGCGCGATGCACCAGGCAGTGACGAATTACTTCTTGGCGCGGGTCGTCACTTTTTCTGCTGCCTGGGAAAACTTCGACACCGTGGTGGCGACATTGGCTTCCAGCGTTTCGGCCGCTTGCTTGGCGCTCTTGGTCAACTGGTCGAAACCGGAGTTGGCCGTGACGAATGCGTTCTTGACCATGGCGACGACCTGCTCGCTGCCGGCCGGTGCATTCTTGGTGACGTCGTTGACCATCGAAGCGATCTTGAGGCGTGCATCGGCGATCTGCAATTCGGCATCGCGGCTGAATTCTGCCTGGGCGCTGGCGGCGATGGCAGCGAGCTGACGGCTGTACGCGATTGCCTTGTCGGCGCCTGGCTTTGCCTTGGCAGTGGTCAATGCGACGAATTCCTGCGGACCCTTGGCG
>JAYUWF010000070.1:0-7084 GCA_043753685.1 Herminiimonas sp. | reverse complement strand
AAATTATGGCTTTATTCACCGCTGGCGTCAAGGTGGAATTCGGCCTGGAAATCCGGCGTGGGCGGCTTTTCCGGGCCGGTTTAGGCGCAATTCGACCTCAAAGCCAGGCTCAGACTGCCTTTGCCGGTGCATCAGAATCAGCAGCGCGCAGGATCGCATCGAGCACCTGATCCGTCGCATCCTGTGCCAGGCAATCGATCACGATCCGCTCCGGCATGCTGCGCAACCAGGTCAGTTGGCGCTTGGCTAACTGCCGGGTGGCGGCGATGCCGGTCTCGCGCAAGGCCTGCAAATCGATTTCCCCATCCAGATAGGACCAGGCCTGGCGGTAGCCGACACAGCGCATCGAGGGTAGTGCCGGCGTCAGGTCGCCACGCGCGCGCAGGGCGGCGACTTCTTCCAGCAAGGTGCCGCCGCTGCCGCCGGCCAGCATCGCGTCGAAACGCTGCGCAATCCGTTCATGCAGCACACTGCGGTCGCCCGGCTCCAGGGCGATCGGAAGCAGGCGAAACGGCAGTTCGGTTTGCTGCCGCAGTGCCAGCAGTGCCGACATCGGCGTACCGGTTAAAGCGTGGATTTCGAGTGCGCGCTGGATCCGCTGGCTGTCGTTCGGCGGCAGGCGCGCCGCCGTCACCGGGTCGATCTGCGCCAGGCGTGCGTGCATCGCCGGCATGCCCAGGCGCGCCGCATCGGCGTCCAGAGCGCGCCGCACCTGTGCATCCGCCGGCGGCAGCGCGTCGAGTCCATCCCGCAGTGCCTTGAAGTACAGCATGGTGCCGCCCACCAGCAGGGGCAAGTTGCCCCGCGCCCGGATCTGCGCCACCAGCGCCAGCGCGTCGCTGCGAAACTGCATGACGGAATAGGCGTCGCGTGGATCGAGAATGTCGATCAGGTGATGCGGCACGGCGGCGCGTTCTTCAGCGCTCGGTTTGGCGGTGCCGATATCCATGCCGCGATAGACCAGGGCGGAATCGACGGAAATGATTTCAGCCGGTATCCGGCGCGCCACCATCAGTGCAGCGGCGGTCTTGCCGGCGGCGGTCGGGCCCATGATCGCGACGGCCAGCGGTAGGGAAATGCCGCCGCCATCCAGCTTGCCTGCGCTATTGCCCACGCAAGAACAGCTTGTCCAGATCGCCGTGCCCGAGCTGGATCCAGGTCGGCCGGCCGTGGTTGCATTGATCGGCCCGTTCGGTGTGTTCCATCTGTCGCAAGAGGGCATTCATCTCCGGCGCCGCCAGCATCCGGTTGGCGCGCACGGCAGTGTGGCAGGCCAGGGTGCCGAGCAATTCGTTGCGCCGCTCCAGCAGCACCCGCGAGCCACCGAACTCGCGCACGTCGCGCAACACATCGCGCGCCAGGGTCTGTGCATCGGCGTTCTTGAGCAGCGCCGGCACCGCCCGTACCGCCAGCGTGGTGGGCGACAGGATCGCAATGTCGAAGCCGAGCGTCTGCAGCGTGGCGTGATGCTCCTCGACGGTACCGACTTCGATGCCGTCGGCATGAAAGGTCACCGGAATCAGCATCGCCTGAACCGGCATGGTGTCGGCTTCCAGCGCATTTTTCAGCTGCTCGTAGAGGATCCGTTCGTGCGCGGCGTGCATGTCGACGATCACCAGGCCGTGCGCATTCTGCGCCAGGATGAACACGCCGTGCAATTGCGCCAGGGCGAAGCCGAGCGGGAACTCGTCGCCGTGATTCAGCCCGCGCGCCGCGCTCGCCAGCACCCGGCCGTCAGTGGTCTGTCGCGGTCCGGATCCCTCCTGCGATCCGTCCGGCGTATGTGCAAACAGGGCCCCATAGTTGGCCAGGCTTTGCGCCACGCCTGGCGCCTGTCCGAAGGCTGCGGCGCCGGCAAATGCCGAGGCAAAGCTGGTCTGCTGCTCGCGCAGCCAGGGCAAGGCAGCGGTGGGCGCCGCGAGCGGCGCCGGCGCATTGCCGAAGGAAGTCGCCGAGGTCTGCGCCAGCGCGCGGCTGACCGCGTGGAACACGAACTGGTGGATCGAGCGGCTGTCGCGAAAACGTACCTCGATCTTCGACGGATGAACGTTGACGTCGACCTGCGACGGTGCGATTTCCAGCGCCAGCACATACGCCGGAAAGCGCTCGCCATGCAGCACGTCCTGATAGGCCGCGCGCACGGCATGCGTAAGCAGCTTGTCCCGTACGAAGCGGCCGTTGACGTAAAAATACTGGGCGTCGGCACGTGCCTTGGCGGCCGTCGGCAGACCGGCGAAGCCATGCAGGCGTACGCCGCCGGCGGAGTCATCCAGGTGCAGCCTGGCGCCAGCGAATTCATCCCCCAGGATCTGCGCACTGCGCCGCGCCACATCGGTGGCATTCCAGTGATCGATCGTGCGGCCGTTGTGCGTCAATGAAAACGCCACGTCCGGCCGCGACAGCGCGATCCGGCGGACCACTTCGGCACAATGGCCGAATTCGGTCTGTTCCAGTTTCAGGAACTTGCGCCGCGCCGGCGTGTTGAAATACAGGTCTTGCACATCGACCGTGGTGCCCTGCGCGCCGGACGAAGGCGTGATGCCGGCGGCGTTGAAGGCAGTGGCAGTGGCATTGGCGATGATTTCCCAGGCATGGGCGGCATCGACGGTGCGCGAGGTGAGTGTCAGTTGCGACACCGAGGCGATCGATGCCAGCGCTTCGCCGCGAAAGCCGAGGGTGGCGACGTTTTCCAGTTCGGTCAGCGACGCGATCTTGGACGTCGCATGGCGCGCCAGCGCCAGCGGCATCTGCACGCTGGCGATGCCACTGCCGTTGTCGGTAATGGCGATGCGCTTGACGCCGCCCTGTTCCAGCCGGATCGCGATGCTGGTCGCGCCGGCGTCGAGCGCGTTCTCCAGCAATTCCTTGACCACCGCGGCCGGGCGCTCGACCACTTCGCCGGCGGCGATTTGCGAAATCAACTGGTCCGGCAATGGCTGAATCGGGCGGGGGGCGACAATGGAGGGGTTCATGGCCCGATTATAGTTGAGTGCCGAGCCGCGCCAATCAGCCGCTATCGTGTGCAGTCGCAGCCAAGAAAATGCTTGGCGGCCCGACGCGCCGAGCAGAAAAGTTATAAAAATATAAATTTATTACCATTAGTTGTGTCGATAATTTTTACAGCCAATGCATGAATGTTGCCTGGAAAAAATGTAAGTAGCTGTTTTCAATGAGAATTAATTTAATGGCATAAACATTGCTACTACGAATTTCATCAAGCAAATGTGGCCCGAGCCGCTTAGCGCAACAAATACTGCTAAAAAAAATAATAAGGAATCGCCAATGAACACCTCGACCCTCAAAATGAAGACCGCATTCGCCAGTTTGGTTTTGGCTGCTTCGACCCTCGCGGCGCCAGCCGCCCATGCCGACGTGATCTACAACTTCGGTTCTACCGGAATCATCAACGGCACAGGATTTACTCCCGCCGCAGGCTTGTTTGCCACGGCTAAGTTCACGGACTCGGGAGTCAATTCCGTCACGCTCGTCATGAACGTCCTGAACAATCTGCCGGGCGGCGCGTTCGTCAGTCAGTGGGCCTTCAACCTGCTCGGCACCGCAACGATCACCACGATTACGAACACGGCTGGCCATCTTGTCGACACCAGCGGCGGAAACGCGTCGTCGACCCCGCCAATCACGTCGAACGACAACAACGCCAAATTAGCCAGCGCCACCGGCTTCGATTTCCAGTTTAATTTCACGACCGGCGCCAACGATCTGGCAAACGGCCAATCATCGACCTATACATTGGTCGGTACGAACCTGACCGCTGCAAGTTTTCTCGCTGCCACGACTGCCCACTATGCCGCAGCAGTCAAGGTTCAAGGCTACGGCAGCAGCGCGGAATACCAGCAAATCAATCACACTGTCAACCCGATCACCAACGTCGTCGCCGATATTCCGGTTCCCGAGCCGACATCGATCGCGCTCTTGGGCCTGGGCTTCCTGGGCCTGGCAACGATGCGTCGCCGCAAGAACAGCAACGTTTAAACTGCTGCCGCTTCGTTCGAAAATGCCCGCTTCGTGCGGGTTTTTTTACGTCCTTACAATGCCACTGGACGCTGCGGCAGTGCGACGCACACTTTCCCGTCCGGCTCGCATTGTCCGAGGTCAAACGCGCAGACCATGCAAAATCCGTGGTGTATCATCTCGCCGCTACCAAGGAAAACAATGGATTTGATGCAGTTCTTCGACATGATCCTGCATGTCGATAAAACCCTCGGCATGTTGATTGCCAACTACGGCACGCTGGTCTACGCGGTGCTGTTTGCCATCGTGTTTTGCGAAACCGGGCTGGTGGTGTTTCCGTTTTTGCCAGGCGACACGCTGCTGTTCATCGGCGGTGCATTCTGCGCCACCGGCGCCATGTCGTTCTGGATGCTGGTGGTCTTGCTGATTGTTGCGGCCGTGACCGGCAATACCCTGAATTACTGGATCGGTGGCTTCATCGGCCAGAAGGTGTTTACCCACAACTACCGCTGGCTGGATCAGAATGCCCTGCAAAAAACCCATGCGTTTTATGAGCATCACGGCGGCAAGACCATCATCCTGTCGCGTTTCATCCCGATCGTGCGCACGTTCGCGCCGTTCGTCGCTGGCGTGTCCGGAATGAGCTTTGCACGGTTCCAGTTCTTCAACGTGACCGGTGCGCTGCTATGGGTCGGGTCCCTCGTGACTGCCGGATATTTCTTCGGCAATATTCCGATGATCCGCGATCACCTGAGCGCGATTGTCCTGATCGGTGTGGGTGCGGCGCTTGGTCCGCTGTTGCTGGGCGGTCTGTGGAAAGCGGCCAAGCGCTTCAAGCGCGCCTGAACCTTTGCCGGACTGTGCGGTTTAAGGGGCCCGAGCGTTCGCTCGACTCCGACATTCAGAATTCTTCCCAATCTTCACCCGGCTTTGCCAGCTTCGGCGCCGCTTGCGGTGCGCTCCTGACCGGTGCGGCGACCGCGGTTCCGGCGGCGCCATTCGATTCCTGATTCGAAGCCGCCAGGCGCCTTGCCGGTGCCGGCGATGATTTCGGACGCGGCGCAATGGCCGGGCGCCGCGCCGGTGCAGCCTGCGCCTTCTGTGCCGCATGGTTCGCCGACAGCTGGAATACGCTGACCAGTTGCGCCAGTTTGGCGGCCTGATCCTGCATTGCTTCGGCTGCTGCGGCGGCTTCTTCCACCAGGGCGGCATTCTGTTGCGTGACCTGGTCCATCTCGGTGATCGCGGTATTGATGTGGTCGATGCCACCCGTCTGTTCGCTGCTGGCCGCACTGATTTCACTGATGATGTCGGTGACGCGCTTGACGCTCTCGACGATGTCGGCCATGGTGCCACCGGCCTGATCCACCAGGCGGCTGCCCTGGTTGACCTTTTCTACCGAGTCGCCGATCAAGGCCTTGATTTCCTTGGCGGCGCTGGCCGAGCGCTGCGCAAGGCTGCGCACTTCCGCGGCGACGACCGCGAAGCCACGGCCCTGCTCGCCGGCGCGCGCTGCCTCGACCGCCGCATTCAATGCCAGGATATTCGTCTGAAAAGCGATGCCGTCGATGACGCCGATGATGTCGACGATCTTGCGTGCCGAGTCGTTGATCGAACTCATTGTTGTCACGACTTCGCCTACCACGGCGCCACCCTTCAAGGCCATTTCGGATGCCGACACCGCTAGGCTGTTGGCCTGGCGCGCATTGTCGGCATTCTGGCGCACCGTCGACGTCAGTTCGGCCATCGAGGAAGCGGTTTCGCCCAGGGCGCTGGCCTGTTGTTCGGTCCGCGACGACAGGTCGAGGTTGCCGCTGGCGATCTGGCTCGATCCGGTGGCGATGCTGTCGGTGGCGATGCGCACTTCGCCGACGATCGTGTCGAGATTGTCGCGCATGGCCTTGATGGCGAAGAGGAGGCTGCCGCGATCATTCGGTTTCAGATTGATCGGTACCCCCAGGTCGCCGTTGGCGATGCGACCGGCGATGAGCGCGGCTTCCGCCGGTTCGCCGCCGAGCGTCTTAAGCAGGCTGCGGGTGATCAGCCACGCTACCAGCACACCGATCAAGATCGCCGCGCCGCCGAGAATGGTCGACATCAGCTGGCCGCTGGCGAAGCGCGACTGGATGTCGGTCGACATCGTGTTGATCAAGCCGGTCTGATACGTCGTCAGCTTGGCCAGGCTGCCGAGATAGGCGGCCAGCGCCGGCTCCAGGCGTTCCGCGGCAATCTTTTTGGCGACATCCAGGTTACCGGCTTTTTTTTCCTTGAAAACCGCTTCGCGCGCGGTGCGATAGTCTTCACGGGCGGCCGTGATGGCGGCGTACATCGGCGTTTCGGCATCATTCTTTTTCATCGCCGCCAGCGATTTCTGGATCTCGCTGATGCGTTGCGAATTGACCTTGATCGGCGCATCCAGGCGTGCCTGCACCGCCGGATCCGGATTCTCGGCCACTGCCATGGTGCGGGCGCCGTTGACTTCGGTCAGGTTGCGCCATTCGGTGATCAGGCTCTGCTTGAGCAGGACATCCTGCACCATCTCTTGATTTAGCCGGCCCACCGCCTGCAGGTTCAACACGCCGGTCAACGCTACCAGCACCAGTAACACCAGCACCAGTCCGAATCCGATGCCGAGCCGGGTACCTACTTTCATGGTCGTGAAGTTCATCGCTGCTCCTGCATTCTCTCGAATGATTGTTTTTATCGTTATCGATTTACTGTATGCGGCAATCAGTGCCGCCGCACCGGATTACATCACCACATCCGTGCCACCGGAATCACCAGCCCGGCGAACACGGCCAGGTCCGGCGAGGCCGGATTCAAGCCGCGTGCCACGCCGACATCCATCGTCAGACGCTTGGTCGGACTGTACGCCAATGCCAGCAACACCTGCGCCGTGCTCGGCGTGCCGCTGCGGCGCACGCCGGAGAGTTCACCGGTGACCGATACACGTTCGGTCAGCGGATGGGAAAACGATGCCGACAGTCCGCTCTGAACCGTTCCGGTGCCGGCATCGGCGCCGCCGATGCGCGTGAAGTTCAGGTTGGCATCCATGTGGACGCTACCGATGTCGCGGCTGAAGATGCCGTTCACGCCGAAGTCCGAGCGGCCG
>JAYUWF010000069.1:0-2289 GCA_043753685.1 Herminiimonas sp. | reverse complement strand
GGCACGCGAATGAAGCGCGCCGGGACCTGATCGTCGACCTGGAGGCGGCGCTGGGCGGCAACCTGCTGTCGCTGGCCTATCAACCGAAGGTCGATCTGCGCACCCGCCGGGTGCTCAGCGCCGAGGCGCTCATCCGCTGGCCTTCCGAAGTCAAGCCGGTGATGACGCCCACCGCACTGGTGGGCATCGCCGAAGAATTCGGCATGATGGAGCAACTCACCCGCTTCGTGCTCAATACGGCACTGAGCGATTACGTGAATTTCCTCCGGCACGCCGGCCTGGAACGGATCTGGATCAACCTGTCGGCGCGCATGCTGTGCGAGCCGCATCTGCCCGACCTGCTGCAGCAGGCGCTGGACATCTGGGGTGTAGCCCCTTACGCCCTGGGACTGGAAGTCACCGAAGGTACGATGATCACCGACATCGAGCAGTCCATCACGATGCTGCATACCTTGAAGCGGCTCGGCTTCGAAATGGCGATCGACGACTTCGGTACCGGTTATTCCTCGCTGGCCTATCTGCGGCGATTCCCGATCATCGAACTCAAGGTCGACAAGATCTTCGTGCAGCACATGATCGGCTCCGAATCCGACACCCAGATCGTGCGCAGCGTGATCGACCTGGCGCACAACTTTGGCCTGAAGATCGTCGCCGAGGGCGTCGAGGATGAGGTCACTCTGGCGGCGCTCGAAGCAATGGGGTGCGACCAGATCCAGGGATATGTGTTCAGCCGCGCCTTGCCGGCGCGCGAGCTGGTGGCCTGGGTCGAGCAATTCGGAAAGCCGGATGTCGCGGCCATGGACTGACGCCAGGGGCAAAGCTGGCTGAGCTATGATGCACGCATCCCGATCCTGGTAACGAACCATGCACAAGAATCTCGACGAAGTCTCGCAAAAACTTCTCGGCAAATCCTATGCCGATCTCGACGAGCGCGCCCAGAACGTGGCACGACATATCGCCAAGCGCACCTATATCGCGCGCGACACCAGCGCCGAAGCCGATGGCGAGATCACGCGCGGCCAGCGCGCCGCCGACGCCGTCGCCCGCTTCGGTGGCTCCTGGACTTTCATCGGTATTTTTGCGGCGATAATGGTTTTCTGGGTGATCCTGAACTCGGTCATCCTGGTCCGCTACGGCAGCAGCTTCGATCCCTACCCGTTCATTTTGCTGAACCTGTTCCTGTCGATGCTGGCATCGATCCAGGCGCCGATCATCCTGATGTCACAGAACCGGCATGCCGAAAAAGACCGGATCGACGCCGAGCATGATTACGAAGTCAACCTCAAGGCAGAGTTGGAAATCATGCTCCTGCATGAAAAAATCGACCTGCTGCGGCAGGGACAATGGGAGGACTTGCTGGCGATTCAGAAGCAGCGGATGGAATTGCTGGGGACGTTGTGTGCTGCCAGGCCCGGGACGGTTTCCTGACGGCTGTCTAGGTTGCAATCCCCCGACTCCAATGCACGACGATTTACAATTGATGGTTTTCCAAACCTGAAGCGTCGTTCGCCACGGCGCCGGCCTCATGGAGTGTTTCCCGATCGCCATGGCTACCGATGCACGACCTGTTCCGGCATCGCCGCCCCTTCCATCGCCTGAATCGGCTCGTTCTCGCACGCTGGGGCTGGCGGTCGCACCCAGCGGCCACCCGTATCTGGAACAGGAAGCCGGCGCATCCGACCTGACCGCGGCTGCGGCGGCCCGCATCACCCGGGCGTTTGCTCGTGGCGACTGTCACGGCTTGCTGCATCTGGGCGCGGTGGAAGTGGCGACGGCGTTGCCGGCGTCGTTGGCGTTCGGTCGCGAATTGGCGCAGCATTTCATGACGCGCCTCTGTGCGGTGGTGGACCTGAGCAGTCAATGGGATCGCATCGACGTGCCGGCGCCGGGCGCGGTGTTGGCACATCTGGCCGAGTCCGTGCCGCCGATGCGGGGCGCTGAATACCTGAACCTCACGCGGCTGGAGATGCTCTGGAACGGATTGCTGGCGACAGCACGCAGTCAGATCGCGGCTGAAGGCGGCAATCTTCAGGCTTGGCTGCAACGCCAGCATGCGAGCTGGAATCTGGTCGGGCGAGTGTGTTTTCACCTCGCGGAAAACAAGAACAGCGTCGAGACGCCCTTCGCCTTTCTCGCCACTTATGTACCGGGTTTGTCGCTGCAGTCACGGGTGCAGCATCAGCCGCTTGGGCGGGCGCTGCAGGCATATGCCGGCGCCAATGACCGCGATGCGCTGCTCGCGCTACTGCTCCCGGTGCACAAGGCTGCCGCCCAAAGTCCCTGGCTCCA
>JAYUWF010000068.1:0-2304 GCA_043753685.1 Herminiimonas sp. | reverse complement strand
AAAGACTGAAGCAGCGGTACACCAGCCTTCATCATGGTCGCCAGCTGCCTGGTGAAAATGGCGATGTCTTTCGGCTTGATGGATTTGCCCGAACGCATGCTGCGCTTCTTGATCTTGGTCGGGAGCACGCCCTGGCGGCGCAAGGCCGCCTTGACCTGGTTTTCCCCCACAGCCCGGGTCTCTCCACGAACCTGTTTGCCATTACGGTCCTTGCCCTCCCATTCGAAGACGAATTCCTTGATGCTGGATGTTGCAGTTGCCATATTGCCTTCTTCAAATACTCACGTATCTGCCTCTACATGTTGGTGCAGGCCAGGATTTCTTCCAGCGAAGTCATGCCCAGCCTGACCTTGTGCAAACCGGCTCCGCGCAGGCTTTTGACGCCTTCCGTCTCGGCCTGAGCAGCAATTTCAAGCGCACTTCCGTCTCGCAGGATGATGCGCTGGAGTTCCTCCGTGATAGGCATCACCTGATAGATGCCGACCCGGCCTTTGTACCCGCCGTTGCAGGCCGTGCAGCCGACTGCCCGATACGGCTGCCACGACCCGTCGAGGTCGATTTCCTTGAAGCCAGCGTCGATCAGCGCCTCGCGCGGCAAGACCGCAGGCTGCCGACAAACGATGCAAAGTCTGCGAGCCAGCCGCTGCGCTGTAATCAGGATCACGCTCGACGCGATGTTGAACGGCGCAATGCCCATGTTGCGCATTCGTGTAAGTGTTGTCGGCGCGTCGTTGGTGTGCAGCGTCGACAACACCAGATGGCCGGTTTGTGCTGCCTTGATCGAAATATCGGCAGTTTCCAGATCGCGGATTTCACCGACCATGATGACGTCCGGGTCCTGACGCAAGAAGGCACGCAACGCGACCGCAAAGGTCAGGCCGGCCCGCTCGTTGACGTTGACCTGGTTGACACCCGGCAAGTTGATCTCCGAGGGGTCTTCGGCTGTGGCAATGTTCACCCCCGGCTTGTTCAGCAAGTTCAGGCAGGTGTACAGCGACACGGTTTTGCCTGAGCCGGTCGGACCGGTCACCAGCACCATGCCGTAGGGCCGGCCGATGGCTTTCAGTAAACGTTCTTTTTCGTCGGCGTCGTAGCCCAGTGCGTCGATGCCCAGTCGCGCGCTGCTCGGATCGAGAATCCGGATCACGATTTTTTCTCCGAACAATGTCGGTAAAGTGCTGACCCGGAAATCGATGACGCGGTCCTGCCCGATCTTGAGCTTCATGCGGCCGTCCTGCGGCACGCGTTTTTCGGAGATGTCCAGCCTGGAGATGACCTTGATGCGCGATGCCAGCTTGTCCTTGATCGCGACTGGCGGACTGGCAATTTCCCGCAATTCGCCGTCGATGCGAAAACGCACCCGATACTGATGCTCGTAGGGTTCGAAATGGATGTCCGATGCGCGCATGCTGAATGCGTCCAGCAGCATCTTGTGCAGGAAACGAACCACCGGCGCATCCTCGACTTCGGAGGCCGCCTGCTCGGCTGCATCGCCAGCCGTGTCAGTGGCGATGTCGTCGAACTCGAACTCGGCACCAACGATGTTGTCGATGGTTTCAGCTGCGTTGACAGCGATGGCTTCCACCATACGCAACAGCTTGTCGTATTCGGCAATCACCCAGTCAACGCCCATCTGGGACGCAAACTTGATTTTTTCGGCAGCCTGTTGATCCGAAGGATCGGCGGTCGCGACAATCAGGCGGTTATTTCGCTTGCCCAGGACGATGATCCGATACTGTTGGCACAGCTTGTCGTCCAGCAAATGCTTGGGAAGGCGCTGTGGATCGATCGCGTTCAGGTCGAGCAGTGGTGCGCCAAACGCGCTCGAGAGAATATGTGCCAAGTCGGCTGCCGAGACCGCACCGGTACCAGTCAGCTCCGCGATGAAACTTGCCCGCCCCGTTTGCGACTTGCGGTAGATGTCTTCTGCAGCCCTGATGTCGAGTTTTCCGGCCGATACCAGCGCCCGGGCGAGCCCGGGGAGAGCAAGCGGTAATTTCTCAAGAACGGGGAGTTCTGCTGAAGCCATCAAAACTGTAATAAAGCGTGAAAAATTTCACAATCATCGTCGATCCGCAGTGACCTGTAAATTGGATCGGCAGGCCGGCAGGCCGGCAGGCCGGTGGGTCGGCGTGAAGTGGTCACGCTTTGATCTGGTCGGGGTGAGAGGATTCGAACCTCCGGCCTCTACGTCCCGAACGTAGCGCACTGCCTGGCTAAGCTACACCCCGATGGTCCGCAAAAATTTCGGCATCCTCGGGCAAGAAGCTCAGGCGCGCCGTTCCAGCAATTGCGCCGCCAAGT
>JAYUWF010000067.1:0-7142 GCA_043753685.1 Herminiimonas sp. | reverse complement strand
TTTGCCAGGACAAAAAAAACCGCCGGGTTTGTCCCGACGGTTCTGGATTGATGCTTGTGGCTGGTTACTGCAAGTTCGGCCGGATCAGAAGAACTTGTAGTTGGCCGTGATGTACGCCGTGCGGGCACGTGCATCGTAGTAGCTAGGATCGTAGCCGCTCTGGAACGTCGCCTTGTTGGTGATGGCCAGTGGCGGGTTACGGTCGAACAGGTTGCGCACGCCGGCCGACAGTTTCAGGTTCTTCACGCCGGTGTAGGCGATCTGGCCGTCATACGTCGAGAAGGCGCCGACATCGTGGCGGTTGCCATTCAAGTCGTCGGCATCACGATAGCCCGACTGGAAGTTTTGCACGATGGTGCCGGACCATGGACCATTTTGCAGGTTCAGTGCCAGGTTGTGCTTCCAGCGGAATACGACACCCGTCTGGGCGATGTCGAGCGGGCTGCCGTCCGGCTGCACGATGGTACCGACACTGCTCTGGATGCCGTTCAGGGTCTTGTAGTCGTACTTGCTGGTGTACGTACCGTTCAGGTTGGCCGAGAACTTCCAGGCGCCGGCAAACGCTTGCTTGAAGCGGAAGTCGATGTCGATGCCTTCGACGGTGGCGCCGTTGGCATTGCGCAGGGTCTGGTCGACGGTGTCGACGGTGCCGTCCGGTGCGAACACCACGTCACCAGGGCCGTACAGCGGCTTGCCGGCGCGCGCAGCATTGACCAGCGAGAGCGCCGATGGACCGGCGATCAGGTTGTCGATCTTGACGTGGAAGTAATCGACGCCGAGCGAGACGCTCGAAATCGGCTGCAGCACGATACCGACGCTGGCTTGCTTGGATTTCTCGGGCTTCAGGGCTGAATTGCCACCATTGATCGCGTTCGGCTGGATCGCACCATCGGCCGGGAACTTCGGATCGATGAATTGCTCGCTGGCGCCGACCGACGTTGGCTTGTGCAGTTCGACCAGGGTCGGCGCACGGAAGCCGGTGCCGACCGAGCCGCGCAGCAGCACGTTCGGCGTTACGGCGAAGCGCAGGCTGGCCTTGCCGTTGGTCGTGTTGCCGACATCGCTGTAGTGGTCGGTACGGGCCGCCAGGTTGGCTTCCAGAGTCTTCAGGATCGGAATGTTCAATTCCGCGAAGATGGCTTGCACATTACGCGAACTGCTTTCCGGTGGTGTGGCGCCACCCAGTCCGGCGATGTCGCCCGACCCGAGAATCGCCGGCACGGCAATGTCGTAGCTGTCACGTCGTGCGGAGAGGCCAGTGGCCAGTTGCAACGGGCCGGCAGGCAGGTTCATGAGCGTGCCGGTGATGCTGGCGTCGGCTCCGGTGCTGGTCGATTTGCCGGTAATGGTCGGGCCGATGTATTTCGCACCTTGCAGCTTGGCGGTCAGGGCGGCGTCCTGGATGCCGCCCGTTGCGAACGGATTCCAGTTGTTGGCCGGATTGTTCAACACGCGTGCCAGTTCCAGCTGCGAATAGTAGCCGTCGGTCAGCTTGCCGTCGGTCTTGGATTGGTTGGTGGTGAACGAGACGTTGTATTCCCAATCCTTGAACACGATGCCCTTGACGCCGGCATTGAAACGGCTCTGGGTATTGGTGTCGGTTTCCTGACGCGGGCCGGCCAGGAACGAGCGCAGCGTGATGGCCAGCGGTTGGCCGTTCATCGCGGCCAGGCCATGCGAGAGCAGGTATGGCGTGATCGTGCTGACATAGTTCGGATTGCTCGGGAAGATCAGCAGTGCCGGATCGACGCCGCTACCGGTAAAGGCATTGTCGGTCGAGAAGAAGCCGACGCGTGCCGGTGCCGGCTGGTAGGTTTCCTTGACCTTGTTGCGGGCATACAGTGCATCCGCGTACAGGGTGGTATCGGCATTGAGCTTGTACTTGGCCGAACCGACCAGGTTGGTGCGCTCGATTTCCGGGAACAGGCCGACGAACGGGCCGGAGTCGAATTTGCAATTGTCGAACTTGCCGCCGACGCCGCCTTTACCCGACGAGAACATCGAGATATCGGCGCAATTGTCCGGCGCCTTCGGATTGCCGTAACCGGAAGAACTGTAGCCGAAAGGATTCGTGGCGACCACGCGTGCGTTTTGCGAAACCGTTTTGCCAGGAATGAAGATACCTTCGATCCGGCCGGTCTCGGTAGCTGCCGACTTGATGTAGGGCGCGATGTTGCCGGTCTTCGCGAAATCGCGATCCTTGGCGAACAATGCATGCGCCTTCTCGAACTCACCTGCGACCATGAAATTGAAACCGTCGGCTTCCAGGTTGCCCTTGCCGAAGACAAAGTTGGCCTTGCCCGACTTGCCGTCGCCGCTGCGGATCGGCGAATTGTAGCTGCCGCCGATTTCCAGGCCGGTGTAATCCTCGCGCAGGATGAAGTTGACCACGCCGGCGACCGCGTCACTGCCATAGACGCCGGAGGCGCCGTCACGCAGGACTTCGATGCGCTCGATGGCCGAGAACGGGATGGCATTGACGTCGACCGCGCCGCCACTGCCTGCAAACACCGCCATGCGCTTGCCGTTGACCAGCACCAGGGTACGCTGGTCACCGAGTCCGCGCAGCGACACGCTGGACAAACCGTAGGTCGACAGGCCGGCCAGGTTCGCGCCTTGTGACGAACCCGCGGTTGAGACCGAGGTAATCGTCTGCAACAGGGCTTCGACGCTGGTGACACCGCTGCGGGCGATGTCTTCCTTGGTGATCGTGGTCACCGGCAATGAACTTTCGGCGGCGATGCGCTTGATGCTCGAACCGGTGATTTCGACGCGTGGCGTCGATACGCCGGCATCCTGTGCCTGGGCAGTTGCTCCGAGCCCGAGGCTCATTGCGATTCCGCCTGCAAACATCAGGCGGATCGAACGCGACAATACGGTTTCCATCATCATTACCAAACTCCTTCGGGGATATGTGTTTTAAAGAGTCAACTGCAAGTGCGATTCGCGCGACAGCGGTCGGCTCGACAAAAATTTCTTTTGGAAATTAATTTTGTGTCCACATAGAATCATCGATGTCATATGTGTGTCAACACACATAACGTGCAATTTGGACATTAATACAACATCAACATCAAGGTCCGAAATGGCCGGAAATGGCGCAGCACAGCCCCAGAACAGTGCTGTCCCGGTGGTTTCTACGGTGTAACCAAGAATTGACTAAATTAAATAATGCAAACGACGGTTTGGTCCTGGAATTCATTTCAATGGGCGATTACTGGTTTTGGTGCATTGCAAAATGGACACGGGTCTTTATTGCTATGCAACAAAAAAAATTTTTCTGGACATGCCCGAAAAGCTTTGCTTTGCGTTATGGTTACGCGCTTTTACGCGCCGGCCAACCGCCTGGCGCGCGCGTGCCTTACCATCAGCAGGGTGCGCACCATGAGCAGGTTTCGCCAAGCAGGATCGATTAGGCCCAGGCCAGACTCGAAACCGCCGAAGGGAACAGGCTCCCAGCCAGCTGACGTCGTTGATTTCGCCGCCTCGCACTGCCCGCCCGTTTCGCCGCGCCGGTAGCGATGTCCGGGTCGGCGACGTTTTAACGCGTGCTGGCGTCATGTAACGGCAGCTCATAAAGGATGTCGAAAGATGTGGAAAAACGTACTATGCGGCTGCACGGGATTGGTCCTGGTCGCAGGCTTTGCGACACCGGCCCTGGCCGCCACCAGTCCGGCCGATCCTTCGAAAGTGGTGCGAGTCGCCTACGAGGCGCCCGACGACGGTTTCGACATGGCGCGCACGACCAATCTGTATTCCGGCAGCGTCGCCGAAGGCATCTTCGAGCCGATGCTGACCTACGATTACCTGGCACGGCCTGCCAAGCTCGTACCGCTGACCCTGGAAGCCATGCCGGAAGTCGCCGACGGCGGCAAGACCTTCACGTTTCACCTGAAGAAAGGCATCTTCTTCACGCCCGATCCTGCCTTCAAGGGCAAGCCGCGCGAACTGATCGCGGCCGACTATGCCTATAGCTGGAAACGCATCCTCGACCCGGAGATCCGTTCCCAGGCCCTGAGCTTTTTGGGCGGCAAGGTAGTCGGCCTCGACGACTACGCGGCGAAAGTCGCCAAGACCGGCAAGTTCGATTACGATGCGCCAATCCCGGGGTTCGAGATCCTCGACCGGTACACGTTGCGGGTGCGGTTGAACGAGCCGGACTACAACTTTCTGTATGCAGTCGCCTATCACGGCCTGGCCGCCGTCGCGCGCGAAGTCATCGAAGCCTATGGTCAGCAGAGCGGCGCCCATCCGATCGGCACCGGACCGTACATTCTTTCCCAGTACGTCCCGCGCAGCAAGATCATCCTGACCGCCAACCCCGACTACCGTGGCTACACCTGGGATTTCAAGTCCATGGGCGACGCCTGGGACGATCAGCTGGTGCGCGACATGAAGGGCAAGAAAATGCCGCAGGTCGGCCGGGTCGAGATCAGCATCATCGAAGAAGAGCAATCGCGCTGGCTGGCTTTCCAGGACAAGCAGCTCGACAACGACAAGCTGCCGCAATCGGCCAGTCTGTCGGCGCTCGACGGCATCCAGCTCAAGCCTGCACTGACAGCGCAAGGCATCACCCTGTACCGGGTCACCGAGCCGGAAATCACGTATTCGCTGATCAACCAGCGCGACCCGTTGCTGGGAGGGTCGAGCAAGGAAAAGATCGCCCTGCGCCGGGCCATCCTGATGTCCTATGACCTCCGGGCCGAGATCACCCAGTTGCGCCTCAAACAGGCGGTACCGGTGCAAGGCATCGTGCCGTTCGGCGTGCAGGGTCACGATCCGGACTATCGCAGCAGCCTCGCCTACGACCCGGTGCTGGCCGGCAAGCTGCTCGACCATTTCGGCTACAAGCGTGGCGCCGATGGCTACCGGACCCTGCCCGATGGCAAGCCGCTGACCATCAAGATTAGCAGTGAAGCCAATTCCACCTCCAAGATCGTCTCCGAGATCTGGAAGCGCGGGCTCGACCTGACCGGCATTCGTGCCGAATTCCCGACTCAGAACTTCGCCGATAACCTGAAGGCGGCCACGCAGTGCCGGTTGATGATGTGGGGCGCCGCCTGGCATGCCGATTATCCCGAAGGCGAGAACTTCGCCCAGGAACTGTACGGCCCGAACGCCGGCCAGGGCAACCATGCCTGCTACCAGTCGGCCGCCTACGATGCGCTGTACAAGAAGATGCAGGCCACGCCGCCGGGCCCGGAGCGCACCCCGATCTTCAACCAGATGACGCGCCAGATGGAAGCCGACTCGGTCTGGGGCATGCATGTTTCGCGCTTGCGCAACTGGCTGGTGCGGCCGTGGGTCAAGGGCTTCAAGAAGCATCCGTTCATGCAATCCGAATGGGCCTTCATCGACATCGAAAAACACTGATCCGACACCGATGCGACCCGCGCCTTTGCCCGGTTCTTCGGTTCCACGATTCTTCTTTACGCTCACTGTCCTTCGCTAGGAATACTTCATGGTCGTCCCGACATACCTGCGGTGCTGCGCTTCGACCCTGGTCTGCGCCCTCGGCCTGGCCGCAAGCGCGCTGCCGGCTGCCGCCGTTAATCCCGCCGATCCCGACAAGACCCTGCGCTACATCTTTCCGGCGGCCGAGACCGGCTTCGATCCCGCCATCGTGCGCGACCTGTATTCCGGCCTGGTGGTGCAGTCGCTGTTCGAGACGCTCTACACCTACGACTACATGGCGCGCCCGGCAAAGCTGGTGCCGTTGACCGCCGAAGCGCTGCCGGAAGCCAGCGCCGACGGCCTCGACTACACGATCCGTCTGAAGAAGGGCATCTACTTCTATCCGGATGCCGTCTTCAACGGCAAGAAGCGCGAACTGACGATGACCGACTACGTGTATGCGTACAAGCGCTTGCTGGACCCGAAGCTGGCCTCGCCGCACAGCTGGCTGTTCGAAGGCAAGGTCAAGGGTCTCGACGCACTGGCAGCGCAGGCAAAGAAAACCGGCAGCTTCGATTACGACAGCAAGATCGAAGGCTTCGAGATCGTCGACAAGTACACCCTGAAGATTCACCTGACGCAGCCGGATTTCCACCTCGGGATGATCCTGGCGCACGAGCCGACTTCGGCCGTGGCGCGCGAAGTGGTGGAAAAATATCGCGACACCGCCGGCCAGGTGATGGGCAATCCGGTCGGCACCGGCCCCTACCGCTTGAAGGAGTGGGTGCGCGGCGCGAAGATCATCATCGAGGCGAATCCGGAATTTCGCGGCGAAGTCTGGAATTTCCAGGCCAGCACCGATCCGGAAGACGCGAAGATCGTGTCTCAGATGAAGGGCAAGAAAATCCCGCAGATCGGCCGCATCGAAATCCTGGTGATGGTCGAGGACCAGTCGCGCTGGCTGGCTTTCCAGGCTGACCAGGTCGACCTGTTCCAGCTGGAAGGGCCGCTGGCGCCGAAGGCCCTGATCAAGGGCAAATTGCGTCCGGAAATGGCGGCCAAGGGCGTGCAGCTCTCGCGCATCGTCGATCCGGAAATGAGCTACTACTACTGGAACTTCAAGGATCCGGTGACCGGCGGCCTGGCCATGGAAAAGATCGCCCTGCGGCGCGCCATCTCGATGGCCCACAACGTGCAGGAAGACATCGACATCGTCTGGAATGGCGAAGCCGTGGCGCTGCCGTATCCGATACCGCCGGGCGTGGTGGGTTACGACCCGAATTTCAAGAGCAGCATCCCCTACGATCCGGCCGCCGCCAACCTGCTGCTGGATAAATTCGGCTACAAGAAGGGCAAGGATGGCTGGCGCACGCTGCCCGATGGCAAACCGCTGACGATCACGTATTCTGCCCGCGCCGACACCACCGGCCAGCAGCAGATGGAACTCTGGCGCAAGACCTATACCTCGATCGGCATCCGCATGGCGGGCGACCGCCGCGTGTTCTCCGAATTGCTGAAAGCGGAAAAAAGCTGCCAGCTGCAGAGCCGCACCGCGCCGTGGATCGCGGACTATCCGGACGGCGACAATTTCATGCAGCTCTGGTACGGCCCCAACACCGGCCAGAACAACAATGGCTGCGCCCAGATTCCCGAATACGACAAGCTCTATGCCCAGTCGCAAAAACTGCAGGACGGACCGGAGCGCGACGCCATCTATCACAAGATGACCCGCATCATGGAAATCTACT
>JAYUWF010000066.1:0-21596 GCA_043753685.1 Herminiimonas sp. | reverse complement strand
TGATCAAGCAGGACGCCATACTGAATGCAAAACTTCTCGTCGTCGACGATCGGGAAGAGAACGTCGATCTGCTCGTGGCAATCCTGCACCAGGCCGGTTACTTGGACGTTGCGTCGACCACTGAACCGCACGAAGTATTCGCCTTGCACCAGGAGAACCGCTACGACCTGATTCTGCTGGATCTGAACATGCCGGGCATGGATGGTTTCGAGGTGATGCGGAAATTGAAGGAAATCGAGCAGGATGCGTATCTGCCGGTGCTGGCCATCACCGCCCAACCACGCTTCAAGATCGCCGCGCTCGAGGCCGGCGCGCGCGACTTCATCACCAAGCCTTACGACCTGGTGGAGGTGCGCCAGCGCATCCACAACATCCTGGAAGTTCGTCTTCTGTACAAGGATGTGGCGGAATATGCGCGCATCCATAAGGAATTGGCGCTGCACGACGCCCTGACCGGATTGCCCAACCGGCGCTTGTTGCTGGACCGTTTGATCACCTTGCTGTTGCACGCAAAGCGGACACAGCAGCGCATCGCGGTAATGTACCTGGACCTGGATGGCTTCAAGGCAGTCAACGATAGCTTCGGCCATGACTGCGGCGACAAGCTATTGATCATGGCGGCTGAGAGGCTGCGCTACGCGGCGCGCGAAGAAGACACCATCGCCCGCCTCGGCGGCGACGAATTCATGGTTGTCATCGGCGAAATTGCAGAGTTCGAGGACGTCGACCGGCCGGCCAACAACATCATCCGCGCCCTGTCCGAGCCGTATCGGATCGATGGCGCCATCATCAACGTCACCGCCAGCATCGGCGTCAGCTTTTATCCGGATGACGGCATCGACGTCGATGATCTGATCCGTCGTGCCGACCAGGCGCTGTACGAGGCAAAGCATGCCGGTAAAAACCAGTACTGCAAATCCCAGCAACAAGATATGGCGCCACCGGTTTGACCAACCTCAGTTACAAATTCATTCCCAAACACTGTATTCCTATACGTCAATCAGTGCGTTATCCGAGCAGGGACAACACTTCGCTGTCCTGGCAAAAAAACATCATCGCTCAAAGGAACCATCATGAAGAAGCTCATCGCCCTGTTTGCCATTCTGGCTGCAAGTTCGCTGGCGCAAGCACAAAACCTCGGTGCGCCCGCCAACCACCCCGAAGCCCGTAACGACCGCACGCCATCGTCGTACTCCGTCAACGACAATCATCACCGGGTCGGCAAGAAGGTCCATCACCACGGCAAGAAAAAGCATCATCATCGCAAGCATCATCGCGCGATGTAATTTTTGGCGATGGGCCGGCGTCGCTCGGTTCCGCCCCGGCACTTCAAGAAAATCCACGCATGTTCTCAAGCGTGGATTTTTTGCGCGCATGCTCGCGCATGGCAGGTTCCGATTCCTGGCATACCTGCAAGCAGTCCCTTCGGTCACCTGCAGCCTGGAGGGCGCATAAGATCCAGTGAATGTGCGCTATCATTCCCGAATGCATCACTCTCGACAATTTCGCGTGATCGCAGCGCTGATGGCGTTGCTCGGCGTGCTGTTCATGCAGCTTGCCGTGGCATCGTACGTCTGCCCGATACCGTCGTCTGCGTCTGGGTCTGCGTCTGGGTCTGCGCCGGCAGCCGCCACCGCCGGCGGCATGCCCGATGCAACCGCGACGCTTCCGGCGATGCCCGGTTGCGTCGACATGGAGACGGCACCGCCCACCTTGTGTCATGCGCACGAACAGTCCGGAAACCAGTCACTGGATCGGCCGGACCTGCCGCAAGTGCAGCCGTACGCTGCCATCGGGCTCGCACTCAGGGTCGTGGCGCTGCCGGCGCCAACGCCGGAATCGATCACCGGCGCCAGCAATGTCGCCGACCTCCGGGCCAACGCGCCCCCGATCTCGATTCGAAACTGCTGCTTCCGCATCTGAGACGCCGATAGTCACAGTCGTCCTCGTCGCGCACGGTGCGCGCCGACGTTGATCAACGGTGTCCGGAGCAGTCATGTCATTTCCCATTCGATTTGCGTTTTTATTTCCTTTTTCGTCTGTCTTTTCGTTTCGTTTCCCTTTTCCGTCCATGTTGCAAGCGATTTGCCCGGCAGCCATTTTGACAACGCTGGCATTGCTCGCCTCGGGCGCAGCGTCGAATGCGCATGCCGCCGAGGCTGCCACAGCTTTCAACCAGGTACCGCTGAGCCTGGCGCGTGCGCAGTCGCTCGCCGTTGCACGCTCACGTCAACTGACGGCGCAGGACTCTGCAGTGGCCGCTGCGCGCGACATGGCAGCAGCAGCCGGTCAGTTGCCGGATCCGGTGCTCAAATTCGGCATCGACAACCTGCCCGTCACGGGCCCTGACCGCTACAGCCTTAACCGCGATTTCATGACCATGCGCCGGATCGGCTTGATGCAGGAACTGACCGGTACCGACAAGCGGCGCCTTCGCAGCGACCGCCTGGAGCGGGAGGCCGACAAGACCCTGGCAGAGAAGCAGGTGACGCTGGCAGCGATCGAACGTGATACGGCCATCGCCTGGCTCGAGCGCTACTACAGCGAAGCGATGGCCGCGGCAATCGCCGACCAGGGCGCGCAGGCGGCGCTGGAAGTCCAGGCGGCCGAAGGCGCCTATCGCGGCGGACGCGGCAATCAGGCGGAGTTGCTGGCGGCGCGCAGTGCGGTGGCCGCATTCGACGACCGCGCCAGTGAAACTGCACGCCGGGTGCGCAGCGCCATCATCATGCTGGGGCGCTGGATCGGCGACGTCAGCCTGGCGCCGATGGCCGCGCCTCCCGACATGTCCAGGGTGCGCCTCGACCCCGCGCAACTGCCACTGCAGCTCAGCCATCACCCGGAGATCGCCGTCCTGCGCAGGCAGGAAGAGATTGCGCAAACCGACGCGCGCCTGGCGCAGGCCAACAGGAACAGCGACTGGTCGGTCGAGCTGGCATACCAGCAACGCGGTCCCGAGTTCTCGAACATGATCTCGATCGGCGTTTCGATTCCGCTGCAATGGGACCGCAAGAACCGCCAGGACCGCGAGCTTTCCGCGCGCCTTGCCCTGGTCGACAAGGCCCAGGCCGAGCGCGAAGAAACCCTGCGCGTGCACGTCGCCGAAACGCAGGCAATGTTGGAAGAGTGGCAGAACAACCGCGAGCGGATTGCCCGTTACGATCGTGAACTACTGCCCTTGGCCAACCAACGCACGCTCGCGGCGGTGGCCGCCTATCGCGGCGGCAAGGCGACCCTGAATGATGTTCTGGCCGCGCGCCGCAACGCCATCGAGGTGAGGATCCAGGCGCTGCAGTTGCAGGCCGACAGCGACAAATCCTGGGCCCGCCTGAATTTTCTGGCAGCCGACGAGACGCTACACCCGGCCATGCCGATATCGAACATGGAGGCGAAATGAACCATCACGATGAAGTTAACGACGACCCGAAAGGCGGCGCGCGCCAGCTGATCCTGGTGCTAGTAGCCCTGGTCGCCGTGATCTCGAGTGGCGTCGGTTTGTACCGCGCCGGTCTTCAGCGCGGCATGGAAAGCGGCACAGCGGGTTCAGTAGCGGAGCTGCCCAAGCCTGCCGTCTCGGAGAAAAAAGTGCTGTACTGGCACGACCCGATGGTGCCCGGCCAACGCTTCGACAAACCGGGCAAATCGCCCTTCATGGACATGCAACTGGTGCCGGTGTATGCCGACGCGGGGACCGACAGCGGTGCCGACAGCGGCAGCGTCCGCATCGATCCGCGCATGCAGCAGAACCTGGGGATACGCACCGCGATGGTCACGCGCAAACGCCTTGAGGCACCGGTCGAGGCGGTCGGCACCGTTGCATACAACGAGCGCGACGTGGCCGTGGTCCAGGCACGCAGCAACGGTTTCGTGGAACGGCTGTACGTGCGCGCCGTCCTCGACCCGGTTCGCAAGGGTCAAGCGCTGGCCGAGCTGTATGTACCGGAGTGGATCGCCGCCCAGGAAGAATACCTGTCGATCCAGCGCATGTCGGGCGCCGGTACCGATGGCTTGCTCGATGGCGCACGCCAGCGCATGCGCCTGGTCGGCATGAGCGACGAACAGATCGCAGCGGTGGTTGCAAGCGGCAAGACCAGGGCCCGTTTCACGATCGCCGCGCCGCTGGCCGGGGTCATTACCGAACTGAGCGCGCGCGAAGGCATGACCGTCATGGCGGGTGCGCCGCTGTTTCGCATCAACGGCCTGGCCAGCGTCTGGGTCAATGCCGAAGTGCCGGAGAACCTGGCGCCGCAGGTACGTACCGGCAGTACGGTCGAGGCACGCACGCCCGCATTGGCCGGCACGGTATTCAAGGGACGGGTCGCGGCCATCCTGCCGGAAGTCAGCAGCACCACCCGCACGCTCAAGGCACGCATCGAACTGGCCAACCCTGGCGGCCGACTGGTACCGGGCATGTTCGCCACCGTGCGCCTGAGTAGCGCGGCCGCGCCCGAGGCCCTGTTCGTGCCGAGCGAAGCGGTGATCCAGACCGGCACCCGCACGGTCGTGATGGTGGCGCAAGGCGACGGCAGGTTCGCTGCCGCCGATGTCGAAGTGGGAAGCGAAGCGAACGGCCAGAGCGAAATCCGCAAGGGTCTGGAGGCCGGCCAGAAGGTGGTGGTGTCGGGACAATTCCTGATCGATTCCGAAGCCAGCCTGCGCGCCACCGGTACGCGCATGAGCACGATGCCGGCTGCGCAACCGGACCCTGCACGATGATCGCCAGGCTGATTCGCTGGTCGATCGCCAACCGCTTGCTGGTGCTTCTGGCAACCGCGATCCTGTCGGGATGGGGCGTCTGGGCGCTGGCACGCACGCCACTCGACGCCATTCCCGATCTGTCCGACGTGCAGGTCATCATCCGCACCAGCTATCCGGGGCAGGCGCCGCAGATCGTGGAAAACCAGGTGACCTATCCGCTGACGACCACGATGCTGTCGGTGCCGGGGGCGCGGACGGTGCGCGGATATTCTTTTTTCGGCGACTCGTTCGTCTATGTCCTGTTCGAGGATGGCACCGATCCCTACTGGGCGCGCTCGCGGGTACTTGAATTCCTGAGCCAGGTGCAGTCGCGCCTGCCGCCACAGGCCAGGCCCGCACTGGGTCCGGACGCCAGCGGCGTGGGCTGGATCTACGAATATGCCCTGGTCGACCGCAGCGGCAAGATGGATCTGTCGCAGCTGCGCGCTTTCCAGGACTGGTTCCTGAAGTATGAATTGAAGACCGTGCCGAACGTGGCGGAGGTTGCCAGCATCGGCGGCATGGTCCGGCAGTACCAGATCGTGCTGGATCCGGACTTGCTGCGTGCCTTCAACATACCGCATGTAAAAGTGATCGAGGCGGTGCGCCGCGCAAACCAGGAAAGCGGCGGCGCGCTGCTCGAGCTGGGCGAAGCCGAATACATGGTGCGGGCCTCTGGCTATCTGCAATCGCTCGACGATTTCCGCAAGATTCCGCTGACCAGCACCGAGGCCGGTGTGTCGGTGCGCCTGGGTCAGGTGGCGCGGATCCAGGTCGGCCCCGAAATGCGGCGCGGCATTGCAGAGCTGAACGGGGAAGGCGAAGTCGCGGGCGCCGTGATCGTCATGCGTTCCGGTAAAAACGCCTTGCAGACGATCGAAGCGGTCAAGGCAAAGCTGGACCAGCTCAAGGGCGCGCTACCGGCGGGCGTGGAAATCGTGCCGGTCTACGATCGCTCCGGTCTGATCAAGCGGGCGGTGTCGAACCTGGAGCAAAAGCTGGCCGAAGAATTCATCGTGGTGGCGCTGGTGTGCGCGATTTTTCTGTTCCATATCCGCTCGGCCCTGGTCGCCATCGTCTCGCTGCCGCTCGGCATACTTGCTGCCTATCTGATCATGTATTACCAGGGCGTGAATGCCAACATCATGTCGCTCGGCGGCATCGCGATCGCCGTCGGCGCCATGGTCGATGCGGCGGTCGTCATGATCGAAAACGCGCACAAGCACGTCGAAGCCTGGCATCAGGCCCACCCCGATCAGCGGCTGGCCGGCGAGGTGCATTGGCAGGTGATCGGTACGGCGGCGGCGGAAGTCGGACCGGCGCTGTTCCTGTCGCTGCTGATCATCGTCCTGTCGTTCATCCCGGTGTTTACCCTGGAAGCGCAGGAGGGCAAGCTGTTTGCGCCGCTGGCCTTCACCAAGACCTATGCCATGGCAGCCGCGGCTGGTCTGGCCGTGACGCTCATACCGGTGTTGATGGGTTACCTGATTCGCGGCCGGATTCCGCGCGAACGGGACAATCCCTTGAACCGGCTGCTGATCGCGCTGTACCGTCCGCTGCTCGAAGCCGTGCTGCGCGCGCCGAAGATCACGCTCGCGCTGGCCGGTTTCACCGTGGTCGCGACGATCTGGCCGCTCATGCAATTGGGTGGGGAATTCATGCCGCCGATGGATGAAGGTGACATCCTGTACATGCCGTCGGCATTGCCCGGCGCCAGCATTGGCAAGGTGTCGGAACTGTTGCAGCAGACCGATCGCCTGATCAAGACGGTGCCGGAAGTACAGACCGTCTTCGGCAAGGCCGGCCGGGCGGAATCGGCGACCGACCCGGCGCCGCTGGAAATGTTCGAGACCACGATCCAGTTCAAGCCGCGCGCGCAGTGGCGCTCCGGAATGACATCCGCCAAGCTGGTCGATGAACTCGACCGCATCGTCAAGGTGCCGGGATTGTCAAATGTCTGGGTGCCGCCGATCCGCAACCGCATCGACATGCTGGCCACCGGCATCAAGAGCCCGGTCGGGATCAAGGTCGCGGGCGCCGATCTGAAGGAAATCGATCGCATCACCGGCCAGATCGAACGCGTCGTCAAGGATCTGCCAGGCGTGTCGTCGGCGCTGGCCGAGCGCTTGAATGGCGGACGCTACATCGACCTGACCATCGATCGGGACGCAGCCGCTCGCTTCGGCATGAACATCGCCGACGTCCAGAGCATCGTCTCGGCCGCAATCGGCGGCGACAACATCGGTGAAACGGTCGAGGGTCTGCAGCGCTTCCCGATCAACGTGCGCTATCCGCGCGAGGTGCGCGATTCGGTGGAAAAACTGCGCCAGTTGCCGGTGCTGACCGAGCGCGGCGCCCAGATCCGCCTGGGCGACGTCGCAGCGATTCGTATCAACGACGGCCCGCCGATGCTCAAAAGCGAAAACGCCCGTCTGTCCGGCTGGGTGTATGTGGACATTCGCGGGCGCGACCTGCATTCTGCCGTCAGGCAGATGCAGCAGGCGGTCTCGAACCAGGTCAAGCTTCCCGCCGGCTACTCGGTGTCCTGGTCGGGCCAGTTCGAGTATCTGGAACGCGCCACGGCCAAGCTGAAACTGGTGGCGCCGGCGACGCTGGCGATCATCTTCGTGCTGCTGTACCTGACCTTCAGGCGGCTCGATGAAGCCGCGCTCATCATGGCCACCCTGCCGCTGGCGCTGGCCGGCGGCGTCTGGCTCCTTTGGGCACTTGGGCATGACGTGTCGGTGGCCAGCGGCGTCGGCTTCATCGCCCTGGCCGGTGTCTCGGCGGAGTTCGGCGTCATCATGCTGCTGTACCTGAAGAACGCCTGGGACGCCCGGCTGGCCGCGGGCATGACCAGCGAAGCCGACCTGATCGATGCGATCGGCGAGGGCGCAGTCCTGCGCGTGCGGCCGAAAGCCATGACGGTTGCCGTCATCGTCGCCGGACTGGTGCCGATCATGCTGGGCGCCGGCACCGGCTCCGAAGTCATGCAACGGATCGCGGCACCGATGGTGGGCGGCATGATCACCGCACCGCTGCTGTCGATGTTCGTGGTGCCTGCCGTGTATCTGCTGCTGCGCCGGCGCGAACTGCGGCGCCTGGCCTCTGCGTCGGGCTGAGACAAGGCCTGCTGCGGCGCGTTGCAGAGTCCTGAACTTGTCGCTAAAGTAACCCCCTTCAACCTGAATCCAAGGATGTGCCATGAACCGAATCAACCAAGTCGTTACCCTTCTGGCCCTGTCGGGCCTGGCGTTGTTGCAGGCCGCCTGCAGCAAACAGCAACCCGTAAAGATGGAAACCGCCCCGCCAGCGGCGGCAACGCTGGCGGCCCCGACCGCGCCGGTGGCGGCTGCAGAACCGAAACCGATGGACATGCCGATGGCGAAGGATGTGCCGTCCGGCGTCGGCAAGAACGCGGTGCATCATGTCGCCGCCGTGGTAAAGGGCGTCGATGTCGTGAATGGCAGCGTGACGCTGTCGCACGGGCCGGTGGCGACGCTGAACTGGCCTGCGATGACGATGGGTTTCAAGGTCAGGGACAAGGCCTTGATGGACCGGCTCGCGAAGGACAAGCAGGTGGACGTCGATTTCGTGCAGGATGGTTCGGACTACGTGGTCACGGCGGTGAAGTAATCGTCCGGCGCACGCAAAAGTGCACCGACGCAACGCGCGACTGGGTTACACCCGCTTTTCAACGCCAGTCGACGGCCCCGAACCCATCCTTGCCCAACAAGGTGTAATACAGCCCGATGGTGCCGCGTGTCTGGATCTGGTCGCCGCTACCGGGGAAAGATGCATCGCGCCGCGACCACAGGTACTTCAGGGCGACAGCATGCTGCTTGTGGACCCGCACGGTCAGCGAGGCATCGGCGCGGGTGATGTTTTCATGGCCGCCGCGGCTGGAGGCGGCGACTCTGCTGACGAAGAATTCGCGTGCAGTGAAGTCCAGCGCTGCCGTGTCGTCGAATGTCAGGCGCAGCGCCAGCAGGGCCTGCGGCGCCACACCGTAGTTATAGTCACGTTCGCCAGCCGTGCGCACGCTGCCGGCGGCCGCATAACCCAGCCCGGTGGTAGCGGTGCCTTGCATGGCGATCGATTTCGACAACCATAGTTGTCCGGTGGTGCCCAGCGAGAGCGCGGTGCTGGAAACCCGGAATACCTGCGGCGCGATGTAGTCGTAACTGCCGTACAGACCCCAGATGCCGCGATAATTCTTCGCCGTCTCGTAAGGTCGGCCGATCAGCAAGCCACGGTTGTTGATGCTTTCGATACCGTTCGCGCTGGAGGCGGCGATTTCGAAATTGAAGTAATCGAATGGCCGGTCGTACTTGTATCCATCCTTGCCGGGCACGCCATAGTCGAGCGCGAAATTGGTGAGCGCCTCGGTGCGTTTGATACCGCCCGACGGACCCTGGACGTTTTGCGAAGCACCGCTCAAGCCCAGTTGCAGCCGGCCGTAATAGGCCGGATCGTGACTGGCAAAGATCGTATCGAACCGCTTGCCGAATGCCAGCCGGTTGAAACCGGTCGACGGCGAGATGGCGGCAGCGGCAGTCTCGCGCCAGATCGGCGCCAGGTGGGTTTCCTTTTCCAGCACCAGATTCGACATGCGGAACAGGGATTCACCGAGAAAGCTGCCGGCGATACCGCTGGCGATCTGGTCGTTGCGGGAAGGGCGCGTGGTTTCACCGAATACTTCCCAGAAGGCGCTGCCGGCGAAGGTGTAGCCGAGCGACTCCCAGTAATTGAAGCCGGCCGAGCGCGCGAAGCCGTGATAGATCGCGCCCTGATAGGGATGCAGGAACTGGTTGACCTTGAACGGATCTTCGTCGATCACCCAGCTGCTCTTGAGGTTGCGGCGCCATGAACCGACCGAGATATCGTAATCGGTGGTCCCCTTGATGAAGCGATGGTTGAGCCGATTGAGGACGGTATCGAAGCCGATGATTTCGAGGGCCGGCAAGGCGTAGTCCTTCCGGACTGAACCCGCGCCGCCGGGGTCGCCCAGATCCGGCAGGCGGTTCGGCGCAAAGCTGGACTGCTCCAGCGGCACCACCCGAGGCGCCTCCGGCGTGGCGCTGGTCTGCGCCATGGCACCCGACATCCCCATCCATGCAAGGGCGACCGCGGCCAACCCGGCGCGCTGCGGCCCTATACGATTTGCCGATACCTGGGTCGTGCCGCCCCGAACATTCGTTGCCATCCTCTTCATCCTTCATCTGTTGATTCGTGACCTGAAAAGCTCGTTCAGGACCCAGGGATTATGTCATTTGTTGCTTTTGGCAAAAGTGCGTCGCCTCGCACAAGTCGGCAGGCAAGAAATGGAATCCGATTGTTTTTGCAACTTTTTTACAGACTTCGGACTATGCTCGGAGTTTTTGCGGATGCAACCTTGAACGCTCCCTCCAAAAGCAGCCTGCGCGGCCTGACCATCGCTGCCATCGGCATCGTCTACGGCGATATCGGCACCAGCCCTCTGTACACGATGAAAGAAATCTTTTCACCGCAGCATGGCCTGAGCCTCGATCAGCCCAACCTGGTAGGCGTCGTGTCGCTGATCCTGTGGGGATTGACGATCATCGTTTCCCTGAAATACGTCACCCTCATCATGCGGGCCGACAATCACGGCGAGGGCGGCATCATGGCCCTGCTGGCACTGGCGCTGTCGACCGTGGCGCAGAATTCCCGGACTTATGCCCTGGTGATGATCACCGGCCTGATCGGCGCCACCCTGTTCCTGGGCGATGGCGTGATCACGCCGGCCATTTCGGTCCTGTCGGCCATCGAAGGACTGGAAGTGGCGACCCCGGCCTTCAAGCCGTACGTGGTGCCGCTTACCGTGGCAGTGCTGATTGGCCTGTATGCGGTGCAGCACAAGGGTACTGCCGGCATCGGCAAATGGTTCGGACCGTTGGTGGTGATCTGGTTCACCGCACTGGCCGTGATGGGCGTCATCAACATCGCGGCCCGGCCGGAAATCCTGCAGGCGCTCAATCCGCTGCATGCGATCAGCTTTTTGTTGCGCAATGGCTGGGTGGCGTTTGCTGCCCTTGGCGCGATCGTGCTGGCCTTCACCGGCGCCGAGGCGCTGTATGCCGACATGGGCCATTTCGGCGCAAAACCGATCCGGATGGCATGGTTCGCACTGGTGTTCCCGGCGCTCGGCTTGAGTTACCTGGGCCAGGGCGCACTCCTGCTGGCAAACCCTGCGGCGGTCGCCAATCCGTTTTACCAACAGCTGGGCCCGTGGAGCATCTATCCGCTGGTGATCCTGGCGACGGTGGCGACAGTGATCGCTTCCCAGGCAACGATTTCGGGCACGTTTTCGATGGTCAACCAGGCGATCTCGCTCGGATTCTTTCCACGCATGCGGGTGCTGTATACCTCGGAGCGCGAGATCGGCCAGATCTACCTGCCGCTGGTGAACTGGATCCAGCTGATCGTGGTGCTGCTGGCGGTGGTCGGCTTCGGTTCTTCATCGAATCTGGCGTCGGCCTACGGCATCGCGGTAACGGCAACGATGCTGGCGACGTCGATCCTGACGTTTTTCGTGATCCGCTTCAAGTGGCGCCTGAACCTGGCGCTATGCCTGCTGGCGACCGGATTCTTCCTGGTGATCGACTTTGCGCTGTTCGCCTCGAACCTGCTCAAGATCATCAGCGGCGGCTGGTTCCCGCTGCTGCTGGGCGCGGTCATGCTGGTGGTGATGCTGACCTGGAAATCGGGACGTGCGCTGGTACAGGCGAATCTGGAAAAGCACGGTATTCCGCTGGCCGATTTCCTCGGCGCGCTGTTCCAGGATCCGCCGCATCGGGTCGAAGGCACGGCGATCTTTTTCCGCGCCGAGGGCGACGGTGTGCCCCATGCGATGCTGCACAACCTGTCGCACAACAAGGTGCTGCATGAACGCACCGTGTTCCTGACCGTGCGCCCGATCAACATACCGACCGTGCCGGATGCGGAGCGCATCGCCGTCGAGCCGCTCGGACAGAACTGTTATCAGATCACGATGCGCTTCGGCTTCCAGGAAGTGCGCGACATACCACGCGCGCTGCAGCTGTGTGCACCGTTCGGCCTGGAATTCGAAATGATGCAAACCTCGTTCTACATCGCCCGCCAGACCGTGATACCGACCATCGGCGGCGGCATGGCGCTATGGCGCGAAGCGATGTACGCCACCATGGCGCGCAATGCGCGGGATGCGGCCGATTACTTCCGCCTGCCAAGCAACCGGGTCATCGAATTGGGTACCCAGGTCGAAATCTGAGTTGTCGAATCTGAGTTGTCGATTGTGGCTGCGCGGCGCCGTGCCGCCGCAGCCGTCGCACGCCATCCACGCCATGTTGCCCAAAATAACTCATCGACGGCGAAGCATGGTTTAATCATGCTTTCGCTTGGACGAAGACGGGCATGCTCGACGACACCGCACAGCAGCGCATCCTGACGGTCGCCAGAACCGGCAACAACAGCAAGCAGGCGCTCGGCTATTTCCGGCTGGCGGTCGGCCTGTTCTACCTCAGCGAAATCATGGTCGACCGGGAAATCGATTTCGATGCACTGCACAAGCAGTACAACCGCTTCATCGGCGAACACATCGGCGTCGGCCACAGCATCACCAGCGTGCTGCAATTCATGAGCGGTGAAAAGGTCATGGCGGTGGTCCATTCCGAACGCTTCATGCATGCCTTCATGGATAATTTCGGCGTGCCGTTCCATCACATTCCCCTGATGCTCCTGGTGAATCTGGAAGTCTCCAAAAAAATATCCAAGGTGCCGATCGACGGCCCGCTGCATCGCTGGATCCTTGAGCAGCAGGAGCGCATCGCCCAGCATCAGGCGGCTGCTTCGCATGCAGCAGCGCCGGCTGCCGGCAATTCGACGGTGCCGGCCACGGCGGCAGGCTCGCAGAATCTGCAGCAGCATCATCAGCATCCACAACAACAAGATGGAGACGCGCATAACCATGAATGATCCGAAGGACCGCAACGACCGCCGCCGCCTGCTGCAGGGCGCCGGCCTGATGACACTGGGTGCGGTAGCGGGCTGCGCAACTCCGTCTGGCGCCGACAACCGCGCCGGCACACCGTTCGAAGTCGCGCAACCGCTGCTGCCGATCGTCGGCTCGCGCGAGCAATTCCCGGTGCGCCGCATCTATTGCATCGGCCGCAATTACGAAGCGCATGCACGCGAAATGGGTTCGGACCCGAGCCGTGAACCGCCGTTCTTTTTCCAGAAGCCCAGCGATGCAATCCAGCTGGTGCGCCCGGGAAGCATCACCGATCATCCGTATCCTCCGCTGACGAAGAACTATCACTACGAAATCGAACTGGTGGCGGCCTTGAACAAGGGCGGGCGCAACATCCCGATCGCGGACGCCCTGCAACACGTCTACGGTTATGCGATTGGCCTGGACATGACCCGGCGCGATCTGCAGCGCGGCATGGGCGACCAGAAAAAACCTTGGGAAATCGGCAAGAGCTTCGACCATTCGGCGCCGATCGGCCCGATCCATCCGGTGGCCAGCACCGGTCACTTCAAGGAAGGCACGATCTGGCTGAAGGTCAATGGCGTGACCAAGCAGAGCGCCAACCTGAAACAGATGATCTGGTCGGTGGCCGAGCAGATCAGCAAGCTGTCGGAAGCATTCGAATTGATGCCGGGCGATCTGATCTATTCAGGCACGCCGGAAAACGTCGGCCCGGTGGTTGCGGGCGATGTCATGGAAGGTCACATCGACGGTTTGCCGAACATCTCGGTGCGGGTGGTCTGACAGGCAGTTGTAATGACGGCGTAGCGGCTTCGCTCAACCGCGTGGCCGTGCCAGCCCAAGGTAGGTATCGACCACTTTCTGGTCGTGCGCAACCTCCGAGGCCGGACCGGACAACACCACTTCGCCCAGTTCCAGTACATATGCATGATCGGCTACCTGCAGGGCTGCCCGCGCATTCTGCTCGACCAGCAGGATCGCCACGCCGGTCTGGCGCAGGCGCACGATGATCTGATAGATTTCCCTGGTGATCAGCGGCGCCAGTCCCAGGCTCGGTTCATCCAGCATCAGCAATTGTGGCTTTGCCATCAAGGCGCGGCCGACTGCCAGCATCTGGCGCTCGCCGCCCGACAGCGTACCCGCCGCCTGGCGGCGTCGTTCCCGTAGCCGCGGGAACAGGTCGTAGACCACGTCGCGCTGATCATCGTAGCCAGCCTCCCGCGCGCGGTAGCGGCGGTAACTGCCCAGCAGCAGATTGTCTTCCACGCTCATGCTGGCAAACAGTTCGCGCTTTTCCGGCACCAGCGACATGCCGCGCGCCACCCGCGCTTCGATCGCCACACCGGCCAGGTCGCGCCCGTCCAGCAGTACCGTGCCCCGTGCTGATCCGAGCGTCGGCAGGGCGCCGGCGATGGCGTTGAGCAGTGTCGATTTGCCGGCGCCGTTGGGACCGATGACAGTGACGATCTGCCCCGCGCCGACCTTGAGGTCGATGCCATGCACGGCTTCGACCTTGCCATATGCGACATGCATGTCACGTACTTCGAGAATCGCGTGGCTGTGTTCAGTCATCGATGCCTCCCAGGTATGCGGCCAGCACGGCGGGGTCGGCCTGCACCTGCGCCGGCAAACCCTCGGCGATCTTGGTACCGAATTCCATCACCACCAGGCGGTCGGTCAACTGCATCACGAAATCCATGTCATGTTCCACGATCAGGATGCTCATGCCTTCGCTGCGCAACTTGCGCAACAGTTCGGCCAGCGCCTGTTTTTCCTGATAACGCAGGCCGGCGGCGGGTTCATCCAGCAGCAGCAGCGCCGGGTCGCAGCACAGGGCGCGCGCGATTTCGAGAATGCGTTGCTGTCCCAGCGCCAGGCTGCCGGCTTCTACATGCGCCAGCTGCGCCAGGCCAACGCGCTGCAATTGCGTGTGTGCCTCGAACAGCAGGCGCTCTTCTTCCTGCCGGTTCAGGCGCAGGACGCTGGCGCCGATGGCGCGCAGGTCGCCGTGAAGGTCGCCCTGCTTGCGGCGCAGGTGCGCGCCGATGGCGGCGTTCTCCAGCACGCTCATCTGCGGCAGCAATCGCACATGTTGAAAGGTGCGTCCGATACCGAGCCGCACGATGGCGCGCGAGGGTAATTTCTCGATGCGCCGGGCCGCATCCCCGGCGCCGAACACGATGCTGCCGGAGGTGGCCGGCAACACACCCGTCATCAGGTTGAACATGGTCGACTTGCCGGCGCCGTTCGGTCCGATCAAGCCGACGATCTCGCCGGCACCCACGGTGAACACCATGTCGTTGACCGCCACCAGCCCGCCGAACTGCTTGCGCGCGGCGGCGACGTTCAGGATTTCCTGGCCGGCCGCCGGGCGGGCACGCTGCACCAGCGACTGAGCGGGCGCCGTCGCCGGTGCGGTGGCCAGGGGCGCGGCGACGTACCAGCGGCCGGCCAGGCGCACCAGCAACGGCCACAAGCCATCGCGGGCGCGCTGCAGCAGCAGCACGATCAGGATGCCGAAGACGATGACTTCGTAATTGCCACTGCCGCCCAACAGCTTCGGCAACAGGGATTGCAGATAATCCTTCAGCAATGTCAGCACGCCGGCGCCGAGCAATGCGCCCCAGACCGAGCCGATCCCGCCGACCACCGCCATGAACAGATACTCGATACCGGCGTTCAGGCCGAACGGCGTCGGATTGACTGCCCGTTGCAGATGCGCGTACAACCAGCCGGAAGTCGATGCCAGGAGCGCTGCCAGCACGAACACGGCTACCCGAAGCGATGCCGTATCGACGCCCATCGCCTCGGCCATGGTGGCGCCGCCCTTCAAGGCGCGGATCGCGCGGCCCGGCCGCGAATTCAACAGGTTCTGCAAGCCGATCACGGCCACCATCACCACCAGCCAGATCAGGCAATACATCTTGCGACCGGTGTCGAGCGTCCAGCCGAACAGACTGATCGGGCTGATGCCGTTCAAACCATCGTATTTGCCCAGGACCTCCAGATTGCCGAACAGGTAGAACAGCGACAGACCCCAGGCGATGGTGCCCAGCGGCAGATAATGGCCCGACAGGCGCATGGTGATCTTGCCGATGCCGTAAGCCGTCAAGCCGGTGATGGCCCAGCCGGCGAGTAGTCCCAGCCAGGGCGAGACGCCATAGCGGGTACCCAGCACGGCGGTGGCATACGCGCCCAGACCGACGAAGGCTGCCTGACCGAACGAGGTCATGCCGCCGACGCCGGTCAGCAGCACCAGGCCGAGCGCCACCAGCGCATACAGGCCGATGTAGTTGGCCAGCGTGATCCAGAATTCCGGCGACGGCAGCAAGGGCAACGCCACCAGCAGGGCGACGAAGACGAGAAGGAAGATCCGGTTATGCATCACTCGTCCTCGTCCACGTGATCGCTGGTGAGCGAGCGCCACAGCAGGATCGGAATGATCAGCGTGAAGACGATGACTTCCTTGAAGGCGCTGGCCCAGAACGAGGCGTACGACTCCAGGAGGCCGACCGTGATCGCGCCGGCGGCCGCGATCGGATAACTGCCGAGGCCGCCGATGATGGCGCCGACGAAGCCTTTCAGGCCGATCAGGAAACCGCTGTCGTAATAGACGGTGGTCAGCGGCGCGATCAGCACGCCGCACATGGCGCCGATGGCCGCCGCCAGCGTGAAGGCCAGGCGGCCGGCCTGGGTGGTGCCGATGCCGACCAGTTGCGCGCCCAGCCGGTTGACCGCCGTGGCGCGCAGCGCCTTGCCCGAGAGCGTGCGTTCGAAATACAGGTAGAGGGCGACGATCAGCGCCAGCGCGGTGCCGACGATGACCAGGCTCTGGCCGGCGATCGTCAGGCTACCCAGCTCGAACCGGGCATCGGTGAAGGCCAGCGTGCGCGAGCCTTCGGCGCCGAACATCACCAGCCCCAGGCCGATCAGGGAGAAATGTACGCCGACGGCCACGATCAGCAGCACCAGCACGCTGGCTTCGGCCAGCGGCTGGAATGCCAGGCGATAGATCAGCGGGCCGAGGGGCACCACGATGGCCAGCGTGACCAGGATCTGGACCGGCATCGGCAAATTCAGGTTGACGCCGACCTTCAGCGCCAGCAACAGCAACACCGGCGCGATCACGAATTTTGCCAGCGCGATGCCGAGCGTGCGGGCAGCGGTCAGCCGCCGCTCCGGATTGCGCAGGCAGGCGAGCGCCTCGATGACGAAGGTGACGATCCCCAGCGTCACCAGCAGCGTGGCCGTATGCGGAAAGGTGTGCGACTGCAGCGCCGCCATGGTCAGGGCGCCGAATGCGACGTACTCGCCTTGCGGAATGAAGATCACCCGCGTGACTGAAAACACCAGCACCAGCGCCAGCGCCAGCAGCGCGTAGATGGCACCGCTGGTGATGCCGTCCTGGGCCAGGATGGCGGCGATCGACAAATCCATGTGGGAATCCGGTGGTTCGTTCAAGACCGCCACATTCTAATCGTTCAAGACCGCTCGACCGTAATTCCAGGCAATAAAAAACGCAGCGCCGGAAATGCCGGTGCTGCGTTCGATGTTTCCAACATGACGACGCGGCCTTTCTGCCGCGCGCCTGAGGATCACGCTTTGATCACGCTGCGTTCACGTTCTGCTCACGCCTCGATCGGGATTACTGGTCGCGCGCCAGCGTGCCGTCGGTGATCCGGACTTTTTCGCCGACCCGAAAGCCAGGCTCGGCCGGGAAGGAGACGGTCTGGGTACCGCCATTCTGCAACCGGACCACGACTTCGTAGTGAGTATTCTTGCGCACGTTCTTTTCTACTTCACGGCCTGCGTAGGCGCCGCCCAGCGCGCCGGCAATTTCAGCTGCAGTGCGGCCATTGCCATTGCCGACCTGACTGCCGAGCAGGGCGCCTACAACGCCGCCACCGATCGTGCCCAGATAGTTACCATCGCCCTTCACCTCGATCAGGTTGACCGCTTCGACCACGCCGCAGCTGCTGCAATAGCGCTGTTCACGTGCCACGGGTGCCGGTGCACTGGACAGCATGAGGGGCTTGCCCAGGTTGATCGTGGTGACCTGCTGGCCGACCTGCAGAGTGCCCTTGACCGTGCTGTTGGACGTGATGCGGTCGTTGCGCCGAACCGTATAGGTACCGGCGTATTCGCCGCTGCGCACTTCGGGCAGGAAGAAGCGGCCGGTGGTGCCGCCGATGGCGACGTCGGCTTTACCGCCCGGCGTACCGTACAAAGTGAACGGCAATTCGCTGCCGCCACCCAGGTCCGGGCTTGGCTGTACGTCGAAGCGGGTAATACGCGGCGCGGCGCCGGGCGCCCGGTTCGGTGTGTGGCGGCCGACACCCACCACCAGGGACTCGCTCAACACAGTGCTGGTGACCTGATTGCCCACGCGCAGGTTACCCGTCACGCCGCTGCTGGCCGTGATCCTGTCGCGGCTGCTGATGGTGTAGGTGCCGGCATACTGGCCAGGCTCGACTTCGCTCAGGGTCAGATTGCGCTGGGCGCCATTGATGCGCAGCGTCGCGGTACCGCCCGGGCTGCCGTAGATATTGAAATTCAGTTCCGCACCAGGCACCAGCCGACGCACTTCATCGACATTAAAACCGTCGATGCGGGGACCGGCGGCAGCATTGTTGCTGTATTGCTGCGCATGGGCGCTGGTACCGAGCATTGCCAGCGGCAGCAAGGTCATGAAGGCGAGAGCGCCGGCGGAACATTTGCGTGAAATAGTGATGTCGTACTCCTGGTAATGAGAAAGTCGTTGTATGAATCCGTAACCCGGCAAGCAGCCTTTCGAGCCGCATCCTCACATGCTGTATGCCCGATATTTGATGTGCTTTCGAGCAATATTGCACAATCGAATCATTGAACGTTACGCGGGAACGCTTCGCCGGTCTGTTCGGTATCGCACATTGCTTTTGCGCAAATAAAGGCACACTGTCAAGGCACACCGGGACGTAACACCAAGAAGCCACGCCAAGACGCCACGCTGCAACACCGGCCAGATGTCGCCATCTGCGCAGAACGGTATCGTCCCGTAAAATGCGCTGCACGCTTTTCCGATTCAACAACCCTACGCTTCGCGGCAGGCCCGTCCTACTTCGCTGCAACCCTCCCAGCCGCATGGATCAAGAAATAGATCAGACTGCCTCAACGCTGCGCCAGCCGCCGGAAACCTTGCCACTGACCCAATCGCGGCTGGGCCCGATCGGCGCCTGGTCCTCGAGTCTGCGCGTCGCGGTCCATCTGACACTGGATGCGTCGTTACCGATGTTCCTGATCTGGGGCGCCGAGCGCATCCTGATCTACAACATTGCCTTTGCCGAAATCGCCGGCTTGCGCCATCCCGATGCATTCGGCGCGCCGCTCCACAACGTCTGGCGCGAACTTTGGCGCTGGGACGACGACGTTTTCAAGACCGGTTATCGCGGCGCGATCACTACCTTCCAGGATCAGCACCTGGTGACCGGCGACCACAGCAAGTGGTTCGACCTGTTCTACACCCCGGTGCGCGATGACGATGATCGTGTCGGCGGGGTGTCCTGCATTGCGATCGAGACCACCCGCCGCGTGCAGGCGGAACGCTACAGCGAGCAGCGCTTCGCAGCAGAGGAGCGCCTGCGGCTTGCGCACGAAGCCGGCGGCGTGGGTACATTCGAATGGTTTCCCGCCACCGAAGCGATGATCACATCGGCCACCTATCGCAAATTGTGGGGTTTCGACGGCAGCAGCGAGGTCACTTCCGAGATGCTGGTCAGCCTGGTGGAGCGGGAAGACCACCGCCTCCTCGGCACTGCGACGGAAGAAAACCGCGCCAATCCCCTGGCTTACGCCGAATACCGGATTCGTCGCGCCGATACCGGCGAGCTGCGCTGGCTGGCGCGCCGTGGCGAAGTCATCGGCGACGGCGTCGATGCCGCGCGGCGCTTCGTCGGCGTCGCCTTCGACATCACCGAGCGCAAGCTGGTCGAACAGGCGCTCGCAGCGACCGAACTGCAGGTCCAGGAACGCAACGATTTCATCAGCATGCTGCTCGACTCGACCGAAGAAGGGTTTTATTCGGTCGACCGGCAAGGCGCCACCACGCTGTGCAACCGGGCCTTCCTGCGCATGCTGGGTTTCAAACATGAATCGGAAGCGCTGGGCCGCGCGCTGCATGACCTGATTCATCACTCGCATGCCGACGGCAGCCATTACCCGCGCGAGTTATGCCCGATCTATCTGGCGGCGCAAACCGGAGAAGCCGCGCATGTCGAAAACGAATGGTTCCATCGCACCGACGGCAGCCGTTTTCCGGTGGACTACCGGGTCCACCCGATCTGGCGCGAGGGCCAGCTACAGGGCGCCCTGTGCACCTTCATCGACATCACCGAGCGGATCGACAGCGTCAATCAGTTGCGCATCCTGAATGAAACGCTGGAACACCGGGTGATCGACGAAATCGATCGCCGCGCACGCGCCGAAGAAGCCCTGCATCAGTCGCAAAAGATGGAGGCGATCGGTCAGCTGACCGGCGGCGTGGCGCATGATTTCAATAACGTGCTGCAGATTATCGGCGGCAACCTGCAATTGCTGCAAACCGATCTGGCGGCCAACGCAACGGCGCAGACGCGCCTTGACACCGCGATCGCAGCGGTACTGCGTGGCGCCAAGCTGTCGTCGCAGCTCCTGGCGTTTGCCCGCCGCCAGCCGCTGCAACCGGTCGTGCTCGACCTCGGCCAGCTGGTGCGCAACATGAACGATCTTTTGCACCGCGCCTTGGGCGAATCGGTGGAAATCGAGACCAGCGTTGCCGACAACCTGTGGAATACCCTGACCGACCCGAGTCAGATCGAAAACGTGATCCTGAACCTGGCCATCAACAGTCGCGATGCCATGGCCGGCACCGGCAAGTTGACCATCGAACTCGGCAACGTCATTTTCGACGACACCGACGACGTCCAGGGCGCCGCCGACGACGCGCTGCCGGCGGGCGACTATGTGCAGCTGGCGGTTTCCGACACCGGCGCAGGCATGACGCCGGAGGTCTTGAAGAAAGCCTTTGAGCCGTTCTTCACGACCAAGCCGGAAGGCGAGGGGACCGGACTTGGACTGTCGATGGCTTACGGCTTCGTCAAGCAGAGTCAGGGCCATATCAAGATCTACAGTGAAGTCGGACACGGCACCACCATCCGCATCTATCTGCCGCGCTCGCGAGAGAACGCCGCGATGCTGCGCGAAGCGCCGACCGGTCCGATCGAAGGCGGCAGCGAGACGATCCTCGTGGTGGAAGACGACGCCGGCGTGCAGGCCACCGTGGTCGATACGCTGACCACGCTCGGCTACAAGGTGTTGAAGGCAGACGATGGCGCACGTGCCATGGCGATCCTGCAAAGCGGGGTGCCGATCGATCTGCTGTTTACCGACGTGGTGATGCCCGGGCCGCTGCGCAGTCCGGACCTGGCGCGCCAGGCACGGCTGTTGTTGCCGCATTTGGCGGTACTTTTTACCTCTGGCTACACGCAGGATGCCATCGTTCACGGTGGTCGGCTGGACGCCGGCATCGACTTGTTGAGCAAGCCATACCGGCGCGACGAGCTGGCGCGAAAAATTCGCAACAGCCTTGCCAAGCAAGTGCAATCCGGCGCGAGCCGGGTGGCGTCGCCGCCACCGCCGGCAATCGCGCCGACGGCCAGCATCATGGCGCCAGCAACACCACCGGCACCACCGGCACCACCAGCTTCATCCGTCGGCGCAATCCTCGACGCCGACGCCGGTGGTGCGAATAACCAGCGCGGCACGGCCCTGCGGATCCTGGTGGTCGAAGACAGCGTCGACCTGTGCCAGCTGGTGTGCGAATTGCTGGATAATTTCGGACACCAGCCAACGCCGG
>JAYUWF010000065.1:0-2310 GCA_043753685.1 Herminiimonas sp. | reverse complement strand
CGCACCATATTGGTGAATTGCTGTCAGTAACTAAACAAATGCTCAATTGACTGGACGTGGGGCAATTCTAATCGTTTGGCAGGCGGTTTCGCAGGACGCCGTTTCGGTGCAAATTCCAAAGTTGGTGGCATGGAATATGCTAAAGAGTCTGCTATGATTTCGCGTTGAGTTTTTACCCGCACAAAATTCAAACGGGTATTGCAATTCCGTATGTAACCCGGTTTGCAGCGCGATTTGCAACCCGATTTGCAACTGAGTTTGCAACACCAGTCCATTCATGTTTATTTTAGGAGAGTCGCATGGCAATGACGGCCGCAGAGGTCTTGAAGATGGTGAAAGACAACGAAGTCAAGTTCGTTGATTTTCGCTTCGCCGATACACGAGGCAAAGAGCAGCACGTGACCGTGCCCGTATCGCATTTCGACATGGACAAGTTCGAGTCCGGCCATGCGTTCGACGGCTCTTCAATCGCAGGCTGGAAGGGTATCGAAGCATCGGACATGATCCTGATGCCTGATCCGAACACCGCCAACATCGACCCGTTCATGGAAGAGACCACGCTGTTCATGCAGTGCGACGTCATCGAACCATCCGACGGCAAGGGCTACGACCGTGATCCGCGTTCGATCGCCAAGCGCGCCGAAGCCTATCTGAAATCGTCCGGCATGGGCGACACCGCCTATTTCGGTCCTGAGCCGGAATTCTTCATTTTCGATAGCGTCCGCTGGAAAATCGGCATGGATGGCTGCTTCGTCAAGATCGGCTCGGAAGAAGCTTCCTGGACCACCGGCGAAAAGCTCGAAGGCGGCAACACCGGCCATCGTCCATCGGTCAAGGGTGGTTATTTCCCGGTGCCGCCAGTCGATAGTTTCCAGGACATGCGTTCGGAAATGTGCCTGATCCTGGAAGCCCTGGGCATTCCGGTCGAAGTGCATCATCACGAAGTCGCCGGCGCCGGTCAGAATGAAATCGGCACCAAGTTCTCGACCCTGGTCGAGCGTGCCGACTGGACCCAGAACCTGAAATATGTCGTCTGGAACGTCGCCCACACCTACGGCAAGACCGCTACCTTCATGCCGAAGCCTATCGTCGGCGACAACGGTTCGGGCATGCACGTGCATCAATCGGTCTGGAAAGACGGCAAGAACCTGTTCGCCGGCGACGGTTATGCCGGCCTGTCGGAGTTCGCACTGTTCTACATCGGCGGCATCATCAAGCATGCCAAGGCGTTGAACGCGATCACCAACCCTGGCACCAATTCGTACAAACGCCTGGTTCCTGGCTATGAAGCACCGGTCAAGCTGGCCTATTCGGCCCGCAACCGCTCGGCCTCGATCCGGATTCCGCACGTACCGAATCCGAAGGGCCGCCGCATCGAGACGCGCTTCCCTGATCCACTGGCCAATCCGTACCTGTGCTTCGCCGCGCTGCTGATGGCTGGTCTGGACGGCGTGCAGAACAAGATCCATCCGGGCGAAGCCGCTTCGAAGGATCTGTACCATCTGCCACCGGAAGAAGATGCATTGATCCCGACCGTCTGCGCCTCGCTCGAAGAAGCGCTGGAGCACCTGAACAAGGACCGCGAATTCCTGACCCGTGGAGGCGTTTTCAGCGACAGCATGATCGATGCGTACCTGGAACTGAAGATGACGGAAGTGCAGCGTTATCGCATGACGACTCATCCGGTCGAATTCGACATGTATTACTCGCAATAACTACTCACAATAGTTACTCGCAATAATTTCAGGCAGCAAATCCTCTGCACCGGCGAAGTTTGCTGGCGCAGAACGAAGGCAGGGAGTGCAATCGCGCTTTCTGCCTTTTTTTACGGCCAGATTATCGTCAAAATTGCTGCGTGTGTTCGCACGGAACTGGTTGCTAGCTTTGTTGCAACATCGGGCGAATGTTTTTGCTAGTATTTGTGCTCCTCCGGTTCTTGTCCTACACTCTAAACCCGGCATAACAGTTTCAAGCGAGAAAGTTTATGAAAAGCCAACTCTCTGTCATGTTGCTGCTGATGTCTGCTGTGACCATGGTGCACGCGCAAAGCGAAATTTTCCTGTGCGACGACGGCCATGGCAGCAAGACCTATCAAAATACCGGCGCCTCGAAGGGCTGCAAGAAAGTCGATCTGCCAGGCATCACCACCATTCCCGGCTTGCCGCGCAAGCCGGCCGTGGTGACCGCGGCTGCCCGGCAGAACGCGTCGCCGGCCGATTTTCCGAAGGTCGACAGCGGTACGCAAAAGGCCCGCGACAGCGATCGCAAGCAGATCCTGCTCGACGAAATGAAAACCGAGGAGCAGAAACT
>JAYUWF010000064.1:0-21622 GCA_043753685.1 Herminiimonas sp. | reverse complement strand
GACCATCGAGGAAGCCAATCAGGTCATCGCCTGGGCCGCGAAAAAACCGCTGGCCGCGTCCTACGTCACCACCATCATCTGCAAGGGCCAGTGAGGCGGCCCGCTTGCCGGCTCGGGCGCTTGCAGATCAAGCCATCCAGAAACGATCGATATCCTTGAGTCCCCATTGGCTGGCGACTTCATTGGCAACGATGCGGTCGCTGACACGGGAATCCGCCAGGTCGAGCAATTCCGGCGGCATGTAGGAAGACGACTTGATCGAGTAGAAGACCCGCACTTTCGGCAGCAGCAGCGACTGTCCCGCCTGCTGCTCGACCACCACCCCGAGCCGGCCTGACTCGAGTCGCACCAGGGTTCCGACCGGATAGATGCCGATGCTCTTCACAAAACTTTGGAAGATCGACTGATCAAGGTGATTCGGGCACCACGACGCCATGCGCCGCAAGGACTCGGTCGGACACCAGCCCTGCTTGTAGGGCCGATTCGAGGTGATCGCATCGTACACGTCGCAAATTGCCCCCATGCGCGCCATCACGCTGATCGCGTCGCCAGCCAGCTGATGCGGGTAACCGCTGCCGTCGATTTTTTCATGATGATGCAGGCAGACGTCGAGTACCGTGGCCGACAGGCCATCCGCCTCCGACAGCATCCGGAATCCGGCTGCCGGGTGGCCACGCACGGAGTCGAATTCGGCGTCGGTCAGTTTGCCTGGCTTGTTGAGGATGGAAGAGGACACCGCCATTTTGCCGATGTCGTGAAACAACCCGGCCATGCCGGCGTCACGGGTCTGCTCGTCATCCATTCCAAGTTGACGCGCCAGCGCAATCATCAGGGCGCACACGGCCACTGAATGCATGAAGGTGTAATCGTCGACCGTTTTCAGGCGCGCCAGGCTGATCATGGCGTCGCGATTGCGCATGACCGAGGCCGTGATGTCTTCGACCAGCGACACGGCGTTTTCTGCATCGACGGCGCGACCCATCCTGGCTTCGTTGAACATCGACATGACCGCCTCGCGGCCCTTGTCGACGATGCGGGCCGCGCGCCCGAGCTCTTGCGCCATCGAGGCTGGTTCGACATCGAGCCGACCGGCCGCGTTTGGTGCCGGTTCGGCGACGGTTTCCGCTGCATTCGACTCTTGCGTGGTGGCTGGGGCTACGTCGAACCCCTTGCCGGTATTGATCCATACCTGGCGGATGTGGGCGTTGCGGATTTTGTCAATCCCAGCTGGATCCTGCAGCAAGAACGATTTTTGCCAGAACGGCGAGTCCAGCCAGGCACAGCATAATTCGTGGACATACATCCCCACGATCAATTGTCTGGCATCGATTTTTTTTAACATGGATGATGCCCGCTGCTTCTCTTTCCTTACCAAAACTTATGATTATTTTTTGCTCGAAAATTACAAGGCAGCGACGGTGTCTTTACGCTTCCGATTTTACCGTGAGCAAAGTGGACTCCAACAAATTTAATTTTATTGTAGGAATTTTTTTGGCGGCCTCGTAAGGCCGGCACGAAAGAATGTCGCGCATCGGCGCACTCAGCGTTGCCGCGCGTACTGCTCCTGCAGCTGCCGCCACTGCACCTTGCCGGCGCCCGACTTTGGCAGTGCCTCGACGATGTCTACGCTGTGCGGTGCCTTGTAGGCTGCCATGTTGGCGCGGCTCCAGTCGATGATGTCCTGGCCGCTGACCGCGCCGCGCGACGCGGCATGCAGCACCACCACTGCCTTGACGGTTTCGCCGCGGCGCGGGTCATGCTGGGCGATGATGCAAACTTCATTGATGGCCGGATGCTGATACAGGATCGCTTCGACTTCGGCCGGCCAGATCTTGAAGCCGGCCGCGTTGATCATGCGCTTCAAGCGATCGACCATGAAAAAGTAACCGTCCTGATCGACTCGCCCGAGGTCGCCCGTGCGCAGGAAGGACTTGCCACCGAGTTCGACGAAGGCTTCGCGCGTGGCTGCCGGATCGTTCCAGTATCCGCGCATGACCTGCGGTCCGGCGACGATGATTTCGCCGACTTCGTCGATCCCGAGCTCGACCAGCGTGATCGCGTCCACTACCCGGGCATCGACATCGTGGATCGGCATGCCCAGGCATTGCTGCTTGGGCCGATAGACCGGATTCAGGTGTGTGGGGGCGATGGTCTCCGACATGCCGTAGCCTTCGATGTAGGACAGACCCAGCGTGTCCTGCAGTTTTTGCGCGACGGCCTCGGGCATCGAGGCGCCACCGCCGCGGATGCTGGTGACGCTGCCAAGGTCGTATTCCGCCAGGGCCGGATTGGCCAGGAAATCGATCACCATGGTGGTGATCAGATGCAGCGAGTTGACCCGATGGCGCACGATCGCGCGCGCGGCCGCATCGCGGTCCCAGCGCGGCAACAGGATCACGGTGGCGCCGGCATAGAGCGGGCCGTTCAAGCCACCCTGCATGCCGGTGACATGGAAGAACGGCAGCGCTGCCAGCATCACCGTATCGGCCACCGTGCCGAACCACTGGACGCCGGCCACCGTGTTGTACATGGCGCTGCGATGCGTGTGCATGCAGCCTTTCGGATGACCGGTGGTACCGGAGGTATAGGGCATGACGCACAGGTCGTCGGGTCCGGTCGCCAAGGGGCCGGGCTGCAAGCCCGCAGCCAGTGCGCTGTGCCACGCAACGCTGCCGCACTCCTCGAAGCGCTGGCGCGGCGCGCGTACGAAATCCGGTACGACTTCCTGCTCGGCTGGATTGCCGCAGTCGAGATCGTCGGCCAGGTAATCGGAATAAGTGGCGACGATCAGGTGTTGCAGTCCCGCGCTCAGTAGCGGTTGCATGCGCTCGTACAGGTCCTGAGCCACCAGCGCCGTGGTGGCGCCGGTATCGCTGACGTAATGGCGCAGTTCGGCCGTGAGATTCATCGGATTGACCGGCACCACCACCGCATCGGCGCGCAGGATTGCGTAATACGCGATCGCCGCCTGCGGACTGTTCTGCATGTAGAGGAGTACCCGGTCGCCGCGCTGCACGCCGCAGCGCTGCTGCAGAAAGCCCGCCAGCTTCGACACCTCTTCATGAAAACGGGAAAACGTCACCACGCCCCCGTAGAAGACGAGGAACGGCTTGTCCGGATAGCGCGCCGCCGAGACGGCAGCGTTGTAGTACAAGCTGGTGTGCGGCGGAGTCAGATGCCGTGGCTGCTGCGGTGGCCAGAAGGCCAGGTGCCGATCCGACATGAATGCGATTCCCGTTATTTGATTGCGGACTTGAATCCCTGCGCGTCACCCGCGCGGACGTGGCTGCTCACGCGAGTCCGACGCTGGTTGCGTACAATAATAAATCCTTATCAGCAAAGGATGGGTTTCCATCTAATAATGGTAGACTGATCGGTCACTAATTGAACCGCACGTAGAACGTTTTTTTCGATTTTTTAGATCAAGAGGATCCAACATGAGCATGAACCGCAGAACATTCGTCATCCATTCGCTGGTGGGATCGGCCGCGCTTGCCGCAGCCACATTGAGCCGCGCCGCCGATTTGCCAAAGGTTCTGGAGACCGACGCCAATGCAGTCGCCCTCGGTTACAAGGACGATGCGACCAAGGCCGACAAGGCAAAATTTCCGAAGTACGCTGCCGGCCAACAGTGCTCGAACTGCCAGCTATACCAGGGTGCGCCAACCGGGCGCGGCAATTGCGCGTTATTCGCCGGGAAAAGCGTGGCGGCAGCAGGCTGGTGCAGCGCGTACGCCAAGAAGGCCTAAGTAATTCCGCGAGGCGGCCCGGGATTGGCGCCTTGTCAAAAAACGGATCATGCGATGCATGGATCCGTTTTTTTCCGTTCAGGACTCCTTCACGGGGTCGCTGGCGGTCTCAGGTGCGGTGACGACGGCGGTTGCGAGCACGACCTGCATCTGCCGGTGATTGCGCACGATGATGCGGATGAATTCGCGCACGATCTGGCGATGGTGCTCATCCAGCAAATGCATGTCGGCAATCAGCTTCAAATCGGCCGAGCGCAGTGCATTGACCGGATCGAGGGCACCGGCCTGTTGTTCGTCGCCACCGAATCGAAGCCACTCGATCGGCACCTGCAACCAGGTTGCAAGCGTGCGCATCTTGTCCTGAGTGGGAATCGCCTCGCCGACCAACCATTTGCGCGCGGCATGGACGGTAATCGGGCGGGCATTGAAGCGCACATTGAATTCACGCGCCAGTTCGGTCGGGCTGTCGGGGGAATGGTGCGAATTACGCAGACATTGCTGCAATCGATTGCTGAAACCGGTTCGTTCGGAAGAACTTTTGATCACCATAAATTCCTCGCGCAGGGTGGGTCGGAATCGGTCGGCCGTCGCCAGCGGGCTTGCCTATCTCGGTCGACGGGACGGACGGCTTGCACGCTATGGAAACGCCTTTGCGTCGCCATGGTCCGCATAAAGCCACCAAATATCAACAATATTCAACGGAAAAGAATAACAGATAGTAAGTCCCAATGTGCCGAATTATCAGTCACCCGAGCGCCATGACCGAAAGGCACTATCCGGCGAGAAACCCTGCTTTCTCCCACCTCGATCTGGCCCGCTGCTGCCGCCAAGTAATTGTCACGCACGCCACTGTCGCGGCGAATCGTGAACAATTGTGAGATCACGAAAGTCACAAACATTCCTAATCGAAACTTTGTTAAATTGGCGACATCGTGATTTATCTTTTTAGGAAGCCGCACCGCCATGAGAATCGCCGTCCTTGATGATGACCGCAGTCAGACCGACCTGGTGGCCCAGGTATTGACCGCCGCCGGGCATATTTGCCACGCCTTCCAAAGCGGCAAGGAAATGGTCAACCAGTTGCGTCGCGAAAGCTTCGACATGCTGATCATCGACTGGCAAGTGCCGGATCTGAGCGGTGCCGACGTGCTGCGCTGGGCCCGGGAAAAGTTGCCGACCACCCTGCCGGTACTGTTCATGACCAGCCGCTCGGGAGAGGACGATATCGTCGCCGGCCTGGCCGCCGGCGCTGACGATTACATGATCAAGCCGATCCGCCGCGGCGAACTGGTGGCGCGGGTGCAGGCACTGTTGCGCCGTGCCTATCCAAGCCAGAGCACGGTCGAGCAAATACAATTTGGCAACTACGTTTTCGAGCAGCGCACCGCACGGTTACTGGTGGAAGGCAAGTCAATCGACGTGACCCAAAAGGAATTCGATCTGGCACTGTTGTTTTTTCGCAATCTCGGTCGGCCGCTATCGCGTGCCTACATCCTCGAAGCGGTCTGGTCACGGGACGTGGAGATTCCGTCACGCACCATGGACACCCATGTTTCCCGCGTCAGAAGCAAGTTACAATTGCGCCCAGAGAACGGTTTTCGACTCGCCCCGGTCTATAGCTACGGTTATCGGCTGGAACAGATTTCGGGATAACGGCCTGAGGCCGGGCATTGGGGGCGCGCCAGCGCCGTGACAGACATGGGTGCTTTTCGCCATTTGATGCAGCCTGCAATGCCACTACTGGCAGCGCTTGCGCTAAGCGGCGGATTCGGGATTGCCGCAGCGGCCGCGCCGGCAATGCCGTCGGCGCCCGGCACCATTACCATCGGCAATGCCAGCATTACCTACATCGCCCGCGCCGGCGACACGCTGATCTCGATTGCCCAGCAATACACGGACCGCAGCAACAACTGGATTGCCCTCGGCAAGCTCAACCGGATCGACAAGGACAGTGCGATTCCGATCGGTACGGCAATTCTGATACCGGCCGAACTGCTGGGTGACGAACCGAGCAAGGCCACCGTCGTCGCCATGACCGGCACCGTTGCCGCCACCGGCGCCAATGGCACCGCGACCAGACTGGCACTGGGAGCGACGGTCCTGGAAGGTACCCAGCTCGAAACCAGCGGAAACAGCTTCCTGACCCTGGCCCTGCCCGATCAATCCCGAATTTCACTGCCCTCGAATACCCGCGTGCGGATCGCCAAGTTGCGTACCGCACGCTACCTGCACAGTCCGCGCACCGAAGTATTGCTGCTGCGTGGACAGGTAGAGTCGCGGGTATCACCGCTCGATGTGAACCGCGGCCGCTACGAAGTGCGCACGCCACTGTCGGTTGCCGGCGTGCGGGGCACGCAGTTCCGGGTGGGCTTCGTCGACGGCAGCAACCCCACCCGGATCGCCACCGAAACCCTGGAAGGCAAGGTCGCGGTGGCCCACGCCGTCGGTCCGAGCGGGCCGGATGGGCTGGTCCTGACTGCGGCCAAGGGCAACATCACCGATTCCCGCACCGTCGGTCCAGCGGTCGACCTGCTGCCGGCGCCCCATCTGAAGCCGCCCTTCGGCAGCAGTGGCGCAGAATTTCCCGCCGCGCGCATCACCGTCCAGGCGGTGACCGGCGCCCGTGCCTATCATTTGCAGATTGCGGCCGATCCGCAAGCCCTGCAACTGCTGACGGAAAGCCGTTCGACCGGCACCACGCTGGCAATCGCCAATCTGCCGGACGGCAATTACTTCGCCCGCCTTTCGGCCATCGACGGTCTCGGCCTGGAAGGATTGAGCGCCATCGAGCCGATCACGCTGCGCGTCGGCAACGACGCCGGCAGCAATCCCGGCTCAACGGCCGCGGGACTGGCGGCGCCGTATGTCGCCAGCAGCACCGACAAAATCGTGACGCTGCGCTGGGCCCATCCGGCCGGCCAGTCGGTGCGTCTGCAGCTGGCGCGCGATGGTGACTTCACGTACCTGATCGGCGCACGCATGGCCAGCAGTGGTGAAGCCCAGTTGCCACGTCCGGCCTTCGGCACCTACTATGCACGAGTGCAATTGCTCGACGCCAGCGGTGGCGTGCGCAGTTCTTCGCCGGCGCAAGCCTTCGTCGTTACCGATCAATGGATCATCAACGACGGCAATCCGGTGGGCGTCCGCCAAAGCCGGGCCAGCGCGGACCGGTGAACCCCGAAGCGTCCGAGGCGGCATCCCCGGCGCAGCACGTGCACCGGGGCCGGCGCGGCCGGGCCGGCCGGCTATTGCTGGGCCGGATGACGCGGCGCATGGCGCTGCGCGACTGGTTGTACCTGATGCTGGCGCTGGCGGTACTGGCTCTGGCGCTGGGCTGGCAAAACGGCCTCGGGCGCCTCGACCAGACGCTATACGACAAATTCGTCTCGTCGATCGAACAGCCGCGCCGCGACGACATCATTCTGGTTGCCATCGACGACTTCAGCTTGCAGCAGTTGGGACGCTGGCCTTGGCCGCGTAACCTGCATGCGCAATTGATCGACCGGTTGAGCCTGGCAAAGCCGCGCGCGGTCGGCCTGGATGTGATTCTGGTGGAAGCCGAAGGCGGCGCCGGTGCAGCCGCGGGCCCGGTCAGCGGCGACCCTGCCCTGCGCGCGGCATTGCTCAAGAATGCGGTCACGGTGCTGCCGGTGGTAATCACCAACCCTGGCACCGGCCTGGCTGCCGGCCTGCCGATTCCCGCGCTGACCAGCGCCGCCCGGGCGCTCGGTCACATCAATCTGGAACATGATAGCGACGGCGTGGTGCGCAGCGTGTTTCTGCACGAGGGGATGAACGGCAAGTGGTGGCCGTATTTCGGTCTGGCCGTGGCCGAATCCAGCGGCGCCGGCGCGCTCGCACCTGCGCCTGCTCCTGCTCCCGCCAGAACGACTGCCATGGCGACCGCCGCCACCAGCGCCGCGGCATCGGTCTGGCAACGCACCGATCAACGTTACATTCCCTTCGCCGCCAGCGGTCAGTTCCCCTCCGTGCCGTACGTGTCGGTGCTGCGCGGCGAGGTGGCGCCGGAATTTTTCAAGGATAAATTCGTGCTGGTGGGCGCCACCGCGCTGGGCATGACCGACTCGTATCCGACCCCGGTGTCGGGTACGGCCGGCGCCATGCCGGGCGTGGAGATCCATGCCAACATCCTCGCCAGCCTACTGGGGCAGCGCACCATCGTCATCGCCCCGGCCTGGCAAACCGCGCTGCTGTCGACGCTGCCGGTGCTGCTGGCGCTGATGGGTTACCTGCTGCTGTCGCCGCGCCTGGCGCTGCTGATCGCGGCCGGCTTGCTGGGCCTGACACTGGTGGCCAGTTATCTGGCACTTCGCGCCGGCGTCTGGATCGCGCCGTCGGCAGCCGGGATCGTACTGGTCCTGTCGTATCCGTTGTGGAGCTGGCGCCGGCTGGAAGCGGCGATCACCTATCTCGGCCAGGAATTCATCCGTCTCGACCATGAGCCGCACCTATTGCCGGAAACCGCCGACAAAGCGCGGCCCGACCGGATCGAGGATGTGCTGGAGCGGCGCATCAATGCCATGAAAAATGCTGCCCGACGGGTGCGCGACTTGCGCAAGTTCGTCTCCAACAGCCTCGACAGCCTGCCCGACGCGACGCTGGTGACGACCGTCGACGGCCAGGTGCTGCTGGCCAACCGGCACGCCACGGCGTATTTTCTGCCGCCGGCCGAACGCGCCGCCGGCGAGAAATTGATCGGCGCCTCGGTGCTCGGGCTGCTGGCCCGCCTGCAGGCGCCGCAACCGATCGATTCGCCGGCCAACCTGCTTTTCCAGTGGAGCAGTCTGCTCGACCTGGCCTATGCCGACACCCTCGGCAACGGTGTCGGCGTGGTCGACGATCAGGGCCGCGACCTCTTGGTCAAGAGCGCAGCGTGCTATTCGGCAGCGTCCGTGCTGACCGGCTGGATCGTCAGCCTGACCGACATTTCCACCATTCGGGCCGCCGAGCGCAGCCGCGACGAAACCCTGCGCTTTTTGTCGCACGACATGCGGGCGCCGCAAGCCTCGATCCTGGCGCTGCTGGAGCTGCAGGAAGAACCGGCTTCGGCGTTGCCGCAGGCGGAATTCTTTGGCCGGATCGAAAAAGCCTCGCGCCGCACACTCGGCCTGGCCGACAATTTCGTCCAGCTGGCACGCGCCGAGTCGCACGAATACCGGCTCGACGAAGTCGATTTTCGCGACCTCCTCTTCGACGCGACCGATGAAATGTGGAGCCTGGCCAAGAGCCGCCACATCGAAATCCTGACCGAGATCGGCGACGACGATCATCCGGTTTGCGTCGACCGCGCCCTGATGACGCGAGCGCTTACCAACCTCCTTTCGAACGCCATCAATTACAGCCCCGACGGCACCGCCATCGTCTGTTCGCTCACGCTGGAGCCGGAGGCACCGGCCAACGCCGTGGCATGCAGCATCCGCGACGCCGGCTACGGCATCGCGCCCGAGGACCAGAAAAAGCTGTTCCAGCGCTTCGCCCGGGTCGATCTGCCCGATCAGCCGCGCCACGATGGCATCGGCCTCGGACTGGTCTTCGTCAAGACCGTGGTCGAGCGTCATTTCGGGCGCATCGGTTTGGTCAGCGCCCCCGGCCAAGGCACCTGCTTTACACTGACGATACCGTGCCACACCGGCGGCGCCACACCCTCCTGATGGCGTGCGGCAACCGGCTATAATGCAGGGTGGCGTCGAAGCGGAATGTTCCGCTCGCGCCGGTGGCCAGCGCTGGCCATCACCGGCCATCGTGGCCTCTCCCTGATTCTGCATGCACCTGCTCGCCGTTGGCCTGAACCACATCACTGCTCCCTTGTCGCTGCGCGAGAAGGTGGCCTTTCCGTCCGACCAGATCGGCCAGGCGGTGGCGGCCGCACGCGCCTGGTTCGGCCGCGCCGGCGATGCCGGGAACAGCCACGAAGCAGCGATCCTGTCGACCTGCAATCGCACCGAGCTGTATGCCGCCGGCGGCAGCAACGATGGCCTGGCCGGCAGCACCGTTCCGGCACGGGTCACGGCAGCCATCGACGCCACTGCCCATTTCCTGGCCGATTATCATCGCCTGCCCTATGCCGATCTGCGCCCCTATCTGTACACGCTGCCGCAGGATCACGCGGTGCGTCACGCGTTCCGGGTCGCCTCGGGTCTCGATTCGATGGTGCTGGGCGAGCCGCAGATCCTCGGTCAGATGAAGGAGGCAGTGCGCCAGGCCGAGGCTGCCGGCGGACTTGGCACCTGTCTGCACCAGATGTTCCAGCGCACCTTCGCGGTGGCCAAGGAAGTGCGCAGCACCACCGAAATCGGCGCCCACAGCGTGTCGATGGCTGCCGCCGCCGTGCGCCTGTCGCAACGGATCTTCGACAAGATCAGCGAACAGCACGTGCTGTTGATCGGCGCCGGTGAAATGATCGAACTGTGCGCCACGCACTTCGCGGCGCATCGCCCGAAAAGCCTGACGGTGGCCAACCGGACTCTGGAGCGCGGCGAAGCCCTGGCACACCGCTTCAATGGCCGCGCGGTCCGGCTGGCCGAACTGCCGGAGCAGCTGGCCAATTTCGACATCGTGATCTCATCGACGGCGTCGTCGCTACCGATCATCGGCCTGGGCATGGTCGAGCGCGCCATCAAGAGCCGCCGGCGCAAGCCGATGTTCATGGTCGACCTGGCCGTGCCGCGCGATATCGAAAGTGAAGTCGCGCGCATGGACGACGTATTCCTGTACACCGTCGACGACCTGGGCGGCGTGGTGCAAACCGGCCTGGAAAGCCGCCAGGCAGCTGTCACCCAGGCCGAAGCCATCATCGAAACCCGGGTGCAATCGTTCATGCACTGGGTCGATACCCGGCGCGTGGTGCCGGTGATCCAGGAATTGCACGACAGCGGCGAAGCCCTGCGTCTGGCCGAGCTGGAACGGGCGCGGCGCCTGCTGGCGCGCGGCGACGATGTCGACGCGGTGCTGGAAGCGCTGTCGAAGGGCCTGACCGCAAAATTCCTGCATGGCTCGCAACAGGCGCTGCACGATGCCCAGGGCGAGGAACGCGCCCGCCTGGCGGCACTCCTGCCGCGATTATTCCGCCGCCGCTAGCGACGCTGCCGGCGCATCCTCCGCAAGGACGTATTCCGGCCTTGCCACCCTGCCCGCCTGCGATTGCAGATGCGGCAATTGAACCACCTCTTTCAGCACGCACATACCGCAATGAAACCTTCGATGTCCGCCAAGCTCGACCAGCTGACCCAGCGCCTGCAGGAAGTCGGCGACCTGCTGTCGCAACCCGAGGCGACTACCGACATGGAGTCGTACCGCAAGCTCACGCGCGAACACGCCGAACTCGGTCCGCTGGTGGCGCTGTATGCCGATTACACCCAGGCCGACAACGACACCCGCGCCGCCCAGGAGATGCTGGCTGACCCGGACATGAAGGAGTTCGCGCAGGAAGAAATCGAGACCGCCAAGACCCGCATGGCGCAGCTCGACATCGATCTGCAGAAGATGCTGTTGCCGAAGGATGAAAACGACGAGCGCAACATCTTCCTGGAAATTCGCGCCGGTACCGGCGGCGATGAATCGGCGCTGTTCGCCGGCGACCTGCTGCGCATGTACATGCGCTTTGCCGAACGCAACCGCTGGCAGGTGGAGATGGTGTCGGCCTCCGATTCGGATGTGGGCGGCTACAAGGAAGTGATCGTGCGCATCATCGGCGCGGGCGCTTACTCGCGCCTGAAATTCGAGTCCGGCGGCCACCGCGTGCAGCGCGTGCCAACCACCGAGACCCAGGGCCGCATCCATACCTCCGCCTGCACCGTGGCCGTGATGCCGGAAGCCGACGAAGTCAGCGACGTCACCATCAATCCGAGCGAGCTGCGCATCGATACCTATCGTGCCTCCGGCGCCGGCGGCCAGCACATCAACAAGACCGATTCCGCCGTGCGCATCACGCATCTGCCGACCGGCATCGTGGTCGAATGCCAGGACGACCGCAGCCAGCACAAGAACAAGGCGCAGGCGCTGAAGGTCCTGGCCGCGCGCATCAAGGATGCCCAGCTGCGGGAACAGAACGCCAGGGAAGCGGCGACCCGCAAGTCATTGATCGGCTCGGGCGACCGCAGCGAACGCATCCGCACCTACAATTTTCCGCAAGGCCGCATGACGGACCACCGCATCAACCTGACGCTCTACAAGCTCGATTTCATCATGGACGGCGACCTCGACGAATTGACCAATGCGCTGTCGGCGGAACACCAGGCGGAACTGCTGGCGGCGCTCGGCGATGGAATGTGATGCCGGAATGGCGCCTGAAAGGGAGCCAGCCCGTGCATTGTGCGCAGGACCCTTGAAAATCCGGCATCATTGGGCCACACCTTGTCGGCCGTATCTTTCCACCTCACTCACCAATTGAACCCATGAAATCAGCCAAACCCGTATTGCTCCTGGTCGGCCTCGGTTCGATCGCCCTGCTGGGCGTTGCCCTGTATCTGCAACTGGTCGAAAAGATGCTGCCCTGCCCGTTGTGCGTGCTGCAGCGCTACGCCTTTGCGGTACTGGCGATCTGCTGTCTGCTGGCAGCGCTCATGCCGCGTGGCGCCGATGGTGTCGGCGCCGGCTTCGGCATCGTCGCCGCGCTTGCCGGCGCCGGTATCGCGGGCTGGCATCTGTACATCAAGGCGCATCCGAGCGTTTCCTGCGGTATCGATCCGCTGGAAACCTCGCTCAACATGATTCCCACGGCGAAGCTGTTCCCGGTCATGTTCCAGGCGGACGGGCTGTGCACCACCGACTATCCGCCGATTTTCGGGCTGTCGATTCCGCAATGGTCGCTGTTCTGGTTCGTCGTCTTCACGGTTGCGCTGGCCATGGTGCTGCTGCGCCGCCGGCATTAATCAGGGCTGGTCTGACATGACCATCGGCATCGCTGCCGGCATCACGGTGGCGCAATTGCTGCGCACTGCACCGCTCGATGCACTCGACAACCGGCTGCTGGTGGCACACTGTCTGCGGCTGTCGCGCGAACAATTGATCACCCGTTCCGAGCATTGCTTGTCGAAAGATGAAGCCGACCGGGTGGCGCTGGCTTTTTCCCGACGCCAGGCCGGTGAGCCGGTCGCCTACATCCTGGGCAGCCGCGAATTCTTCGGCCTGTCGCTGCGCGTCACGCCGGCAGTCCTGATTCCGCGCGCCGACACCGAACTGCTGGTCGAGCTGGCCCTGGAGCGGGCACAGCCCGGCGCCCGGGTCGCCGATTTCGGCACCGGCTCGGGCGCCATCGCGATCGCCCTGGCGCGCACCCGCGGTGATCTGCAGGTGACCGCCATCGATGTCAGTGCCGAAGCGCTCGAGGTGGCGCGGGAAAACGCCGCCCTGCATCGGGTCAAGCCGGTCTTCCTGCAGAGCGACTGGTATGCGGCCATGGCGGCCGACGATCAGGCCAGGCCTTTCGACATGATCGTCGCCAACCCGCCCTACATCGAGGCGGGCGATATCCATCTGGGCCAAGGCGACCTGCCGTTCGAGCCGCTCGATGCGCTGACCGATCATGCCGATGGCTTGAGCGCGCTGCGCATCCTGATCGCCGGTGCGCCGCGCCATCTGGCGCCGGGCGGCTGGCTATTGTTGGAACATGGTCATGACCAGGCGGCAGCGGTACGCGCGCTGCTCGACAACGCCGGTTTGGAGGCGGTCGCCAGTTGGCGCGACCTCTCGGGAATTGAGCGGGTCAGCGGCGGCCGGATGCCGACGTCCACCCCGGTTTGACGGCGCTGTCGGCAGTGCGGCTTTTCGGCATTGTCAAGACTGGCGCACGCGGTAAAACTGCGTATGATCCACCGCTTCGATTCACCCGTTTCAATCACTGTTCCGATCACCGTCTCGATCATTTGGCTGATCACTCAAACCATCTTTCAAAACTTCATGCTGCCTTCCATCGAACAACGTCTTGCCCTTGAACTCGCCGCAAAACCGGTGCAGGTTGCCGCTGCCATCGCCCTGTTGGACGAAGGCGCCACCGTCCCCTTCATCGCCCGCTACCGAAAGGAAGCCACCGGCGGCCTGGACGACATCCAGCTGCGCCTGCTGGAAGAGCGCCTGCGCTATCTGCGCGAACTGGAGCAGCGGCGCGGCGCCATCATCGCCTCGATCGAGGAACAGAACAAGATGACGCCGGAACTGCTCGACGCGATCACCCATGCCGAGGACAAGACCAGGCTGGAAGACCTGTACCTGCCGTACAAGCAGAAACGCCGCACCAAGGCGCAGATCGCCGCCGAAGCCGGCCTGACGGTACTGGCCGACTCGTTGCTGGCCGACCCGATGCTGGACCCGGAAACCGTAGCCGCCGCTTATCTGAAACCCGCCTTTACCACCGACGCCGGCGACAATCCGGGCGTGGCCGATACCAAGGCCGCGCTCGACGGTGCGCGCCAGATCCTGATGGAGCGCTTCGCCGAAGACGCGACCTTGCTGCAGGGTTTGCGCACCTATCTGACCGAACATGGCGTGGTGACCTCGACCATCATCGCCGGGCGGGAAGATGCCGGCGCCAAGTTCGCCGATTATTTCGATTACTCGGAAACCATCGGCACCATACCTTCGCACCGGGCGCTGGCGCTGTTGCGTGGCCGGCGCGAGGAAATGCTCGACGTCGTGCTGCGCCTGGATACCGAAGCCGAAAAACCGAAATGGGATGCGCCGCACAATCCCTGCGAAGGTCGGATCGCCGCGCGCTTCGGCATCCGCAACCAGGGCCGCCCCGCCGACAAGTGGCTGGCCGACACGGTGCGCTGGTGCTGGCGCGTGAAAATCTTCATGCATCTGGAAACCGAACTGATGGCCGCCCTGCGCGAAAAGGCCGAAGTCGATGCCATCGGCGTGTTCGCCATGAACCTGAAGGCATTGCTGCTGGCCGCACCGGCCGGCCCGCGCGCCACCATGGGCCTGGACCCGGGGCTGCGCACCGGCGTGAAGGTCGCCGTGGTCGACGCCACCGGCAAGGTGGTCGCCACCACCGCCATCTATCCGCATGCGCCAAAAAACGACTGGGACGGCTCGCTGCACGCATTATCGTTGCTGGCCGAACGGCACCAGGTGTCGCTGATCGCCATCGGTAACGGCACCGCCTCGCGGGAGACCGACAAGCTGGCCCAGGACCTGATCAAACTCCGGCCGGAGCTGAAATTGACCAAGATCGTGGTCTCCGAAGCCGGCGCATCGGTGTATTCGGCCTCCGAATTCGCCTCGCGCGAATTGCCGGACATGGACGTGTCGTTGCGCGGCGCGGTGTCGATCGCCCGGCGCTTGCAGGATCCCCTGGCAGAGCTGGTCAAGATCGATCCGAAATCGATCGGCGTCGGTCAGTACCAGCACGACGTCGGCCAGGCACAATTGGCGCGCTCGCTCGACGCCGTGGTCGAGGATTGCGTCAATGCGGTCGGAGTCGATGTGAATACCGCCTCGGCGCCGCTGCTGGCGCGTGTCTCGGGCTTGTCCGCCGGCGTCGCGCAAAGCATTGTCAGCCATCGCGACAGCAAGGGTGCATTTGCGTCGCGGGCAGCCTTGCGGGCGGTGCCGCGCCTGGGCGACAAGACCTTCGAGCAGGCGGCCGGTTTCTTGCGCGTCATGGGCAGCGACAATCCGCTGGATGCCTCGGCGGTCCATCCGGAGTCGTATCCGCTGGTGGAAAAGATCCTGGCCGACCTGAAACGGGATGTGAAGGCCGTCATCGGCGACGTCGGCCTGTTGAAGTCGCTCGATCCGGCCCGATATGCCGATGAACGGTTCGGCATACCGACAATCGCCGATATCCTGAAGGAACTGGAAAAACCGGGGCGCGATCCGCGGCCGGAGTTTTCCACGGCGACCTTCAAGGACGGCGTCGAAACCCTGCGCGACCTGCGCCCGGACATGATCCTGGAAGGCGTGGTGACCAACGTGGCGGCCTTCGGTGCCTTCGTCGACATCGGCGTGCACCAGGATGGTCTGGTGCATATCTCGGCCCTGTCGAACACCTTCGTCAAGGATCCGCATACCGTGGTCAAGGCCGGACAGGTGGTCAAGGTCAAGGTGCTGGAGATCGACGAGAAGCGAAAACGCATCGCCCTGACCATGCGCCTGTCGGACGCGGCGCCGGTACCGGGGGCCGCCAATCCGCAAAAAGCCGACCGCGAAGACGGACGGCGGCTGGGTCAGCATCACCAGCAGCGCAACCACGCAGAGAGAAATCAGCCCGCAGCGAGCCAGAAATCACCGCAGAACAGCGCCATGGCGGCGGCATTTGCCAAGCTGAAAACCTGATGCAGGCGCATCGCCGCGCGAAGTCAGGTGCGATGCGCGGGTTTTTCTTATAATGACGCAATACCACACCACGAGGCAATCATGAGCGATGTACAAGAATGGATCAAAGAAACCGTGACCGGCAATGAAGTCGTGCTGTTCATGAAGGGCACCGCGCAATTTCCGCAGTGCGGATTTTCCGGACGCGCAATCCAGTTGTTGAAATCCAGCGGCGTCAAGGATCTGGTCACCATCAACGTGCTGGAAGACCCGCAGGTCCGCCAGGGCATCAAGGATTACTCGAACTGGCCGACCGTGCCGCAACTGTACGTCAAGGGTGAGTTCGTGGGCGGATCCGACATCATGAACGAGATGTTCGAGTCCGGCGAGTTGCAGACCCTGCTGAAAGCGTAATTGAGCCATCCGGCCGCGCCTGTACCCTCCGACCTCGCCGCCAGTTCGGGGAGGACGGCACCGCGCCGCCTGATCATCGCCATCACCGGCGCCACGGGCGCGGTGTACGGCGTGCGTCTGCTCGAAGTCCTGCGCGAGATGCCGGCCATCGAGACGCACTTGATGATCTCGGAGGCCGGCGTACTGAATCTGCACCAGGAACTCGAGCTCGATCGCAAGGCGGTCGGTTTGCTGGCCGATGTGGTGCACAACGTGCGCGACGTCGGCGCCTCGATCGCCAGCGGCTCGTTCGTCTCGCATGGCATGATCATCGCGCCGTGCTCGATGAAGACCCTGGCGGCGGTGGCACATGGCCTGTCGGATAACCTGATCACGCGTGCGGCCGACGTGGTGCTCAAGGAGCGCCGCCGGCTGGTACTGATGGTGCGGGAGACGCCGTTCAACCTGGCGCATCTGCGTAACATGACGGCGGTGACCGAAATGGGCGGCATCGTCTTCCCGCCCCTGCCCGGCTTTTATCATCGCCCCAAGACGATCGCCGAAATGGTCGACCACACGGTGGGCCGGGTACTCGATCTGTTCGAAATCCAACACGACCTCACGCCGCGCTGGTCCGGCTTGTAGCCGCTTGATCGTGCGGCCCGCGGTTCGGGCAGCAGCCAGCCTGCTCATCACCTCGAGTCGGCAAACCTGGACAGGCAGCCGAAGATGCCTGTCCAGGTTTTTCCGAAACTTCGGTATCAGATTAGAACTCTTCCCAATCCCCACCGCTAGCCGTCACCGCCGCCACGCGAGCTGCCGGTGCTGCAACGGCGCGGGTCGGACGGACTGGACGTGCGGGCAGAGCCTTTTTCATGCGTTGCGCCAGCGCCGACTTTTCCTTGGCGCGAGGTGTTGCCGGCGTTGCAGCTGGCATCATGGTTTGCTCGTTGCCGGTCTTGAAGATGCTGACGACCTGCGACAGGTTGGCGGCCTGGTCCTGCAGCGATTCGGCGGCGGCGGCCGCTTCTTCCACCAGTGCGGCATTCTGCTGCGTGACCTCATCCATCTGCGTGATCGCCTGATTGATCTGCTCGATGCCCGACGTCTGTTCCTGGCTGGCTGCGGTGATCTCGCCCATGATGTCGGTCACGCGCTTGACGCTCTCGACGATCTCGTCCATGGTCGCGCCGGCCTGGTCGACCAGCTTGGCGCCGATCTCGACCTTTTCCACCGAGTCGCCGATCAGGGTCTTGATTTCCTTCGCGGCTGCAGCCGAGCGTTGCGCCAGGTTGCGCACCTCGCTTGCCACTACTGCGAAGCCACGTCCCTGCTCACCGGCGCGCGCTGCTTCCACGGCTGCATTCAAGGCCAGGATATTGGTCTGGAACGCGATGCCATCGATCACGGCAATGATGTCGACGATCTTGCGGGATGAATCGTTAATGGCCGTCATCGTGCCGACGACTTCCGCCACCACTGATCCACCTTTTTTGGCGACTTCCGAAGCCGTCATCGCCAGGCCGTTGGCTTGGCGTGCATTGTCCGCATTCTGCTTGACGGTCGAGGTCAGTTCTTCCATCGAGGACGCAGTCTCTTCCAGCGAACTGGCCTGCTGCTCGGTGCGCGACGACAGGTCGAGGTTGCCGGAAGCGATCTGGCTCGATGCCGTGGCAATCGTATCGGTGCCCATGCGGACCTGACCGACGATGTTGGCCAGGTTGTCGCGCATCGATTTCATGGCAAACAGCAGGCTGCTGCGGTCGTTGGCTTTCACGGTGACGTCGGTGCCGAGGTCGCCGGCGGCGATGCGCCCGGCAATGGCGGCCGCATAATCCGGCTCGCCACCGAGCTGGCTCAACAGGCTGCGCGTGATCAGCACGCCGGCGGCGATACCGACCAGTGCAGCGAAAAGGCCGATGGCAAGCATCAAGGTACGGGCTGTCGCATACGATGCGGCCGCTTCCACCGCTGCTTCTTCCGATTGTTTTTCTTCGACGGTGATCAGTTCGGTCAGTGCTTCCATCCATTTTTTCTGGACAGGCCGCATTTCCTTGATCAATACCTCGGTGGCTTCCGTGCTCTTGTTGGCCATTCCGAGCGCCGCGGCCTTGGCAATGATCGGCTGGGCAGCCGAATCCTGCTCCTTAATCTTCAGCATCAACGTCTTTTCTTCCGGCGTCGTCTGCGGCAGGCTGGCAAACATCTGGTTCAGTTTTTGCTCGTTGTCGGCATACTTCTTTTCCTGATCCTTGATGCGCTGCGCTTCCGGCGCCGTCTCGGCCGCACCTGTCAACAGCACCAGGTTGCGCACGGCAATCATCCGGTCAAGGACCGTCACGCGCATGGCCAGCGCCAACTTCGACTCTGCATTGTTGACGTTGACGATTTCATTCAGGCTGTTATTGATCTGTGCCATTTTCGTCAAGCCGAGGATCAGGACAACCACTAACCCGGTCAGGATCATTCCGAAACCAAGCGCGAGGCGGGTACCGACTTTCATGTTTGAACCGCTCATTTTTATTGCTCCCTATTTATTTTGCGTGCGGATAAGACGTGAAGAATCAGGCGGCCAGTTTTTCTATCAGACCGATCTCGCTGCTCGACATCAATCTGTCGATGTCGAGCAAAATCAGCATCCGTTCCTCGATCGTACCCAGACCCAGCAAGTAGTCGGTATCGACCGCAGTGCCCATGGCAGGCGCCGGCTTGATCTGTTCGGGCGTCAGGGTAATGACGTCCGACACACTGTCGACCACCATGCCGACCACACGGCCGCAGATGTTGAGAATGATGACGACCGTGAATTGGTCGTAGACCGGCGTGCCAAGATTGAACTTGATGCGCATGTCGATGATCGGCACGATAATGCCGCGCAGGTTGACCACGCCTTTAATGAACGCCGGTGCATTCGCGATTGCCGTCACGGCGTCGTAGCCGCGCAGCTCCTGGACTTTCTGGATGTCGATGCCGTATTCCTCGCTACCGAGGCAGTAGGCGAGAAATTCGGTCACGCCGTGGATGGCGACGATGTCGGCGGATGGGCTGGAAGAGGATGGAGTGTTCATGATGTCCTTTTGCTTTTTCGGTGACGGCGGGAACGGCGGTTAAGGCTGCGACTGATACTGGAATTGTGAAGGCAGGCCAGGACTGGAAATCTACTGCTTGCCCGCGACGCTTGTTTCAAGGTTGCTGCTTAATTTTTGCAAATGCCTGCGTAGCAATCCCAGCTCGCGGCTCTTGTCGAAGAAGGCACAGGCGCCGGCACGCAGGTAGCGGGCCCGATACACTTCGTCGATATGGTTGGTGACGACGAAGACTTGTGTATCGGGGCATTCCTGCGCCACCACGTGCAGCACATCCATGCCGTTTCCCGCATTGAGCTGTATGTCTAGCAGCATGGCGTCCGGTGGATTGTCGCGAACGCCGGCGATTGCGCTTTCCGCATTGGCGAACTCGCCGGTCAGCGCCACGCCGTTGACCTGGCTGAGCAGATTGCGCAAGACACCACGTACGACTTCCGAGTCTTCCACGATCATCATTTTCATAACGGCTCTTTTCGTTTTTGCGACCGGTATCCGCGCTGACGGAACCTTCTTGGCTTGACTGAAGTATGAAGATCAGCCGGCGCCAGGGGTATCGTGGATTGCATGAATTTGATGTAGGACGAGAAAGCATGGTCGCTGTAGTGGTTCCCCTACAGCGCAGTGGGCGACCGGCGCCGGGAATGCCGGCAGCCAGGGTGCCGTCAGGTTCCGCGAGGTTCGGTGCGGATCGACGTTTCGACGTGCGGGGCTATCGGCGTCTGGGTGGACGCTCCGACGCTGCAGGCCAGATGTGCCCGTGCGTCAGGCAGACGTCGAGGACGGCTGGAAGCGCTGGCGGCGACTGGCGCTGGAAATGGCGGGGATTAAATGCGCAAGAGAAGCAGCGAAGCCTGCTGGTGCAGATCAGATCAACTGGTTGCCGAACACGTAGCGCGTCAATTCGGCATTGTTTTTCAGTGACATTTTTTCCAGGATGCGTGTGCGATAGGTCGTCACGGTACTGGGACTGAGGTGCAGGCGTTCGGCGATCAACACCAGGCTTTCACCGGCGGCAATCATCTTCATGACCTCCAGTTCGCGGTCCGACAGATGTTCATGCGCGGCCAGGCCATCGCCACCGATCATGCCGGCCAGTTTTTGGGCCGTGGCGGAACTGATGACCTTGCCGCCGGTTGCCGCCTTGCGTACCGCCGCCACCATGGCGGCAGCGCTGCTGTCCTTGGTCAGGTAACCGGCGGCGCCATGTTTCAGCGCACGCACGGCATAGACCTCTTCCGAATACATGCTGATGATCAGAACCGCCATCTTCGGCCGCTGTTCGACCAGTTGCTTGAGCAAGTCCAGGCCGCTGCGATCGGGCAAACTGATATCGACCAGCGCCACGTCGAACGCCTGATCCCGGATCAGCGCCAAGGCCTGCTGAGCGGAGTCGGCTTCGCCGGTCACTTCCAGGTCGGGGTCGTTGGCGAACATCAGGCGGATGCCATTGCGCACCATGCCATGGTCGTCCACCAGCAGGATCCTGATCGGTTTAGCTGCCACGCGCGCGCTCCATCGGCATGCGCACCGTCACCAGGGTGCCGCCACCCTTGTTGCCGACGATGCTGACGGCGCCGCCAAAATATCGCGCGCGCTCGTACATGCCGGCGATCCCCCATGAGTCGCGCTTGAGCATTTCCGGTGAATCGATACCACGGCCGTTGTCCTGGATTTCCAGCAGCACCGCGTCTTGCTCGATGCGGGCGCACATGTCGATCCGCGTTGCCATGGCATGCCGCGCGACGTTCGTCAGCGTCTCTTGCGTGATCCTGAACAGGGCGGTACTGCGCTCGGCATCGAGCTCCACTGCTGCGGCCGCCTCGTCGATCTCGACCCGGCACTGCAGGCGGGTACGTTCCTCGAACTGTTCCGCATACCATTCCAGCGCGGCCCAGACACCGAGCTGGTCGAGCACGCTCGGGCGCAATTCGGTAATCACGCGACGCACGGTTTCGATGGCACTGTCGGCCAGCGCACTGGTATCGAGCAAATGCCGGTCCGGCGTATCGCCGCGGCGTTGAATGTCGTCGATGCTAAATGACAGGTACGATTTTATGGCAGTCATCAAGCCGCCGAGCTCGTCGTGAATCTCCTGTGCGATCCGCTTGCGCTCTTCTT
>JAYUWF010000063.1:0-2311 GCA_043753685.1 Herminiimonas sp. | reverse complement strand
AATCATCTGGAAGGGGTCTCGACATTGTACTGAAACAACTAATCGCCAGAGGCTCGTGGCCAAGAAAAAAGGCAGCCGAAGCTGCCTTTTCAGTGACGCACCGTCTCGCCGCCTGGGATCAGGCCAGCTTGCCGTGGCATTGCTTGAACTTCTTGCCGCTGCCGCAAGGGCAAGGATCGTTGCGGCCGACCTTGTAGCCGCCTGTTGCATCACTGCTGCCACCAACGGCCGCCAGTTCCGGATTGGCGGTCGGCGCCAGCAACTCTTCCGGCGCCGCATTGGCGTCGAAATCGGCATGCTGGTAATGCACGTTGCCTACATGCGAATGGTTCAGCTCTTCCTCGGCGGCGTCGATCTCGGCTTGCGACTGGATGCGCACCGTCATCACCAGTTTCACGACTTCGTTCTTGATCATGTCGAGCATCTGGCCGAACAGCTCGAAGGCTTCGCGCTTGTATTCCTGTTTCGGATTTTTCTGCGCATAGCCACGCAGATGGATACCCTGGCGCAGATGGTCGAGCGCGGCCAGGTGTTCGCGCCAATGGCTGTCCACGCTTTGCAGCATGACGCTGCGCTCGAAGCCGGCAAACGATTCGCGGCCGACGATGCTGGTCTTGGCTTCGTAGGCGGCGTCGGCCGCCGCAGTGACGCGCTCCAGCAATTCTTCTTCCGACATGTTCGGCGACGTTTTCAGGATCTCGGTCAGCGGCACATTCAGTTGCCACTCTGCCTGCAGCGTGCGTTCCAGGCCCGGCAGATCCCACTGCTCTTCGAGCGACTCGGCCGGCACGTGTTCGCGGAACAGGTCGGTGAAGACGCCGTGGCGCAGCGAGGTGATCAATTCGCCGACGTCCTGGGCTTCGAGCAATTCGTTACGCTGCTGGTAGATCACCTTGCGCTGGTCGTTGGCGACGTCGTCGTATTCCAGCAATTGCTTGCGGATGTCGAAGTTGCGGGCCTCGACCTTGCGTTGCGCGGACTCGATCGAGCGCGAGACCATGCCGGCCTCGATCGGCTCGCCTTCCGGCATCTTCAGCGCATCCATAATCTTGCGCACCCGTTCGCCGGCGAAGATGCGCAACAGCGCGTCGTCCAGCGACAGATAGAAGCGTGAGGAACCCGGATCGCCCTGGCGCGCGGAACGGCCGCGCAATTGATTGTCGACGCGACGCGATTCATGCCGCTCGGTGCCGATGATGTGCAGGCCACCGGCGCCGACGACGTGGTCGTGCAGCGATTGCCACTCGTCCCGCAGCACATGCGCGCGCTGTTGCTGGTCGCTGTCGGCCAGGGCTGCATCGGCTTCGATCAGCTGGATCTGCTTTTCGACATTGCCACCCAAAACGATGTCGGTGCCGCGACCGGCCATGTTGGTGGCGATGGTAATCATCTTCGGCCGACCGGCCTGGGCGATGATCTCGGCTTCGCGCGCATGCTGCTTTGCGTTCAGGACGTTATGCGGCAGGCCGGCCTTGGTCAGGATGCCGGAGAGCAGTTCGGAATTCTCGATCGAGGTGGTGCCGACCAGCACCGGCTGGCCGCGCTCGTAGCAATCCTTGATATCGGCCAGCATCGCGTTGTACTTTTCGGTCGGCGTCTTGTAGACCTGATCCTGCCGGTCCTTGCGCTGGTTCGGCCGGTTCTGGGGAATGACGACCGTTTCCAGGTTATAGATTTCCTGGAATTCGTAGGCTTCGGTATCGGCCGTGCCGGTCATGCCGGCCAGCTTGCCGTACATGCGGAAGTAGTTCTGGAACGTGATCGAGGCCAGGGTCTGATTTTCGTTCTGGATGGCGACGCCTTCCTTGGCTTCGACTGCCTGATGCAGGCCGTCGGACCAGCGTCGACCGGTCATCAGACGGCCGGTGAATTCATCGACGATCACGACTTCATCGTTCTGCACCACGTAGTGCTGATCCTTGTGGTACAGCGTGTGGGCACGCAGCGCCGCGTACAGGTGATGCACCAGCGTGATGTTGGCGGCGTCGTAGAGCGAGGCGCCTTCCGGCAGCAAGCCCATGCCTGTCAGGATCTGCTCGGCCTTTTCATGGCCGGCTTCGGTCAACAGGACCTGATGGGCTTTTTCATCCTTGGTGTAGTCGCCGGGCACCTGGATCTGGCCCTTGCCGTCCGGGGTTTCTTCGCCGACCTGCAGGGTCAGCAGCGGCGGCACGGCATTGATCTTGTGATACAGGTCGGTGTGGTTCTCGGCCTGGCCGGAAATGATCAGCGGTGTGCGCGCTTCGTCGATCAGGATCGAGTCGACCTCGTCGACGATCGCAAAATGCAGCGTGCGCTGGACCCGCTCGGC
>JAYUWF010000062.1:0-2318 GCA_043753685.1 Herminiimonas sp. | reverse complement strand
TGGAAGTTCAAGTCGGCGATTTCGTTTCCGTAGCGATTGAGTCGCTGGAAAACGGTTTCGGCGACACCATCCTGTCCCGTGACAAGGCAAAGCGCCTGGCATCGTGGCTGGCGCTGGAAAAGGCAATGGAGTCCGGCGAGATCGTCGTCGGTACCGTCAATGGCAAAGTCAAGGGCGGCCTGACCGTTCTGACCAACGGCATTCGTGCCTTCCTGCCGGGTTCGCTGGTCGACACCCGTCCGGTCAAGGACACAACGCCGTTCGAAGGCAAGACCCTGGAATTCAAGGTCATCAAGCTCGACCGCAAGCGCAACAACGTGGTGCTGTCGCGCCGCGCCGTCATCGAAGCATCGATGGGCGAAGAGCGTCAGAAGCTGATGGAAACCCTGAAGGAAGGTACCGTTGTTACCGGTATCGTCAAGAACATCACCGACTACGGTGCATTCGTGGACCTGGGTGGCATCGACGGCCTGCTGCACATCACCGATCTGGCATGGCGTCGCGTGCGTCATCCGTCGGAAGTGCTCACCGTTGGCCAGGAAATCACTGCCAAGGTTCTGAAGTACGATCAAGAAAAGAACCGTGTCTCGCTGGGCGTCAAGCAACTGGGCGACGATCCCTGGACCGGTCTGTCACGTCGCTATCCGCAAGGCACACGCCTGTTCGGTAAAGTGACGAACCTGACCGACTACGGCGCATTCGTCGAAGTCGAGCAGGGCATCGAAGGCCTGGTGCACGTCTCCGAGATGGACTGGACCAACAAGAACGTGGCACCGAACAAGGTCGTCCAACTGGGCGATGAAGTCGAAGTCATGGTCCTGGAAATCGACGAAGAGCGTCGCCGTATCAGCTTGGGCATGAAGCAGTGCAAGGCCAACCCTTGGGACGATTTCGCGATCACCCACAAGAAGGGCGACAAAGTCCGTGGCGCCATCAAGTCGATTACCGACTTCGGTGTCTTCATCGGCCTGGCTGGCAACATCGACGGTCTGGTGCATCTGTCGGATCTGTCGTGGACCGAGACCGGCGAAGAAGCCGTGCGTCGCTTCAAGAAGGGCGATGAGCTCGAAGCCATCGTGCTGGCGATCGATGTCGAGCGTGAGCGCGTGTCATTGGGCGTCAAGCAGCTCGAAGGCGATCCGTTCAACAACTTCGCTGCCATGAACGACAAGGGTGCCCTGGTGACAGGTACGGTCAAGTCGGTCGAGCCTAAAGGCGCCGTGATCCAGTTGTCGGAAGAAGTCGAAGGCTATCTGCGCGCCTCCGAAATCTCCAGCGACCGCGTCGAAGATGCCGGTACCCATCTGAAGGTCGGCGATACCGTCGAGACGATGGTCATCAACATCGACCGCAAGGCCCGTGGCATCCAGTTGTCGATCAAGGCAAAAGACAATGTCGAGACCAAGGAAGCCATGCAGAAGATGTCCACCGCTTCGGATTCTAACATCGCTTCGGGCACTACCAGCCTGGGCGCACTGTTGAAGGCCAAGCTCGACAACAAGAGCTAAGCCGATGACTACGGTCAAAGGGTCGAGTCCGACCCTTTGACCGGCTGTCCAGCAAGCCCGGCAATTGATCGCCGGGTCGTCACTCAATAAAAGGTCGCGCCTGTACATGACAAAGTCGGAGTTGATTGCATTGCTCGCGGAGAAATACCCGCAGCTGGTGGCGAAAGATGCGGATTACGCAGTCAAGACCATTCTCGATGCAATGATCGCGGCACTGGCAGGCGGTCAGCGCATCGAGATCCGCGGTTTCGGCAGCTTTGCATTGAACAGCCGTCCGCCGCGTATCGGACGCAATCCGAAGTCCGGCGACAAGGTGATGGTGCCCGAAAAACGGGTGCCGCACTTCAAGCCTGGCAAGGACTTGCGCGAGCGGGTCGACGCCATGGTCGGGCAACCGATTCGGGACGATTGAGGGACACGCTCTAGCGTTGGAATAACGGAAACGGCATCTTCGGGTGCCGTTTTTTTTCACGTACAATTCGGTGGATTCTTAAGGACCAACATGAAATTGCTCTTCAGACTGATTGCCGCGATTCTGTTCATCGTCTTTTTCGGGTTTGCGCTGAAGAACACACAGGAAGTGTCCTTGCGCTTCTTCATGGATTACGAACTGCACGGACCGCTCGTGATCCTGTTGCTGGGATTTTTTGCCGCCGGTGCGATTCTCGGTGTGCTGGCAATGATGCCGATGGTGTTTCGCCACCGCCGTGATGTATCGCGCCACAAGAAATTGCTCGGCACGCTGCAAAAGGAGCAGGATGCGCAGACACTGGCACGTGCGCAGGGCCCACGCCCTGACGGTCTGGGTCA
>JAYUWF010000061.1:0-7185 GCA_043753685.1 Herminiimonas sp. | reverse complement strand
GACACCCCGACGGCATCGGCCCGCAGCGCCTGACAGTCGCATTAGCGAAGATTAATTTTTAGGAGTTTGACATGCAACTCAACCCGTCCGAAATCAGCGAACTGATCAAGAGCCGGATTCAAGGCCTCGGCGACACCGCCGAGATTCGCAATCAGGGCACCGTCATTTCGGTCTCCGACGGTATCTGCCGCATCCACGGTCTGTCCGACGTGATGCAGGGCGAGATGCTGGAATTCCCAGGCAACACCTTTGGCCTGGCGCTGAACCTGGAGCGTGATTCGGTCGGCTCGGTGATTCTGGGCGACTACGAGCACATCTCCGAAGGCGATACCGTCAAGTGTACCGGCCGTATCCTGGAAGTCCCGGTCGGTCCGGAATTGAAGGGCCGTGTCGTCAATGCGCTCGGCCAGCCAATCGATGGCAAGGGTCCGATCAACGCAAAGCTGTTCGCGCCGATCGAAAAGATCGCACCGGGCGTGATCGCCCGTCAATCGGTGTCGCAGCCGATGCAGACCGGCCTGAAATCGATCGACGCCATGGTGCCGATCGGCCGCGGTCAGCGCGAATTGATCATCGGCGACCGTCAGACCGGCAAGTCGGCTGTGGCCATCGACGCGATCATCAACCAGAAGGGCCAGGACGTGACATGTATCTATGTCGCCATCGGCCAGAAGGCCTCGACCATCAAGAACATCGTGCGCTCGCTGGAATTGCATGGCGCGATGGAATACACGATTGTCGTCGCCGCATCGGCGTCCGAATCGGCTGCGATGCAGTATGTCTCGCCGTACTCCGGTTGCGCCATGGGCGAATACTTCCGTGACCGCGGTGAAGATGCACTGATCGTGTATGACGATCTGTCCAAGCAAGCTGTCGCGTACCGTCAGGTGTCGTTGCTGCTGCGCCGTCCACCGGGTCGCGAAGCGTATCCCGGCGACGTGTTCTATCTCCACAGCCGTTTGCTCGAGCGTGCAGCACGCGTCAATCCGGATTACGTCGAAGCCTTCACCAAGGGTGAAGTCAAGGGCAAGACCGGTTCATTGACAGCGTTGCCGATCATTGAAACGCAAGCTGGCGACGTCTCGGCATTCGTGCCGACCAACGTGATTTCGATCACCGACGGACAGATCTTCCTGGACACCGCCTTGTTCAACTCGGGCGTGCGCCCAGCGATCAACGCCGGTATTTCAGTGTCGCGCGTCGGTGGCGCGGCACAGACCAAGGTCATCAAGGGCCTGTCCGGCGGTATCCGTACCGACCTAGCGCAGTACCGTGAATTGGCTGCGTTTGCGCAGTTTGCCTCGGATCTGGACGAATCGACCCGCAAGCAGCTCGACCGTGGCGCGCGCGTCACCGAATTGCTGAAGCAGGCGCAGTATTCGCCATTGCCGATTTCCCTGATGGCAGTTTCGCTGTTTGCCGTCAACAAGGGATTTTTCGACGATCTGGAAATCAAGAAAGTGCTGCCATTCGAAGCCGGCCTGCACAGCTTCATGAAGACCAGCCACGCAGCCGTGCTGCAAAAGATCGAAGAAACCAAGGCGCTCGACAAGGACAATGAAGCAGCATTGTCGGCGGCGATCACCAGCTTCAAGAAATCGTTCTGAGCCAGCAGCGCCGGCGGTAACGCTGGCGCGTGGCAGGCAGCATCATCGGGCACGGTAGCGCCAGGCTTGTCTCACGACAGCGGCGCGCGGCGCGATACAACGATAGCGGTGTAAAGGAGTAGCGACTCATGGCAGTAGGCAAAGAGATACGTGGCAAGATCAAGAGCGTAGAAAATACGAAGAAGATCACCAAGGCGATGGAAATGGTCGCCGCATCCAAGATGCGCAAGGCGCAGGAGCGGATGCGGGCGGCACGTCCGTACGCAGACAAGATTCGCAACATTGCAGCCAACCTGGCAACTGCGAATCCGGAATACACGCATCCGTTTTTGGTCAAGCAAGATACGGCGAAGACGGTTGGCTTCATCGTCGTCACGACCGACAAGGGTCTTTGTGGCGGCTTGAACACCAACGCGCTGCGTCTGGTGACGACCAAGGTGCGCGATCTGGAATCGAAGGGCAACAAGATCGAAGCGGTTGCAATCGGCAACAAGGGTCTGGGTTTCCTGAACCGGATCGGCGCGAAGGTCGTTTCGCATGCAATCCAGCTGGGCGACACGCCGCATCTGGACAAATTGATCGGACCCGTCAAGGTGCTGCTGGACGCGTACCAGGAAGGCAAGCTCGATGCGGTGTACCTGGTCTATACCAAGTTCATCAACACGATGAAGCAGGAACCGATGCTGGAGCAGTTGCTGCCTTTGTCCGCTGAGCGCATGCAGGCCGACAAGGGCAACCATTCGTGGGATTACCTGTACGAGCCGGAAGCGCAGACGGTCATCGATGAATTGCTGGTTCGTTATGTCGAGGCGCTGGTATATCAGGCCGTCGCGGAAAACCTGGCGTCCGAGCAATCGGCACGGATGGTCGCGATGAAGTCGGCCAGCGATAACGCAGGCAATGTAATCGGTGAGCTCAAGCTCATCTATAACAAGACGCGGCAGGCTGCCATTACCAAGGAATTGTCGGAAATCGTTGCTGGTGCAGCTGCGGTCTAACAACTAGATTTTAAATTACTTATATTGAAGGAACGAACATGGCTGACGGCAAAATCGTTCAGTGTATCGGTGCTGTGGTGGACGTTGAGTTTCCCCGCAATTCGATGCCCAAGGTGTATGACGCCTTGAAAATGGCGGGCTCGGAACTGACGCTGGAAGTCCAGCAGCAGTTGGGCGACGGCATTGTCCGTACCATTGCGCTGGGTACCTCCGACGGCCTGCGCCGCGGCATGATGATCCAGAACACCGGGCACCCGATCATGGTTCCAGTCGGCAAAGCCACGCTCGGCCGCATCATGGACGTGCTGGGCAATCCGATCGACGAATGCGGCCCGGTTAGCCACGAACGCATGATGTCGATCCATCGCAAGGCGCCAGCGTACGACGAACTGTCGCCATCGCAGGACTTGCTGGAAACCGGCATCAAGGTGATCGATCTGGTCTGTCCGTTCGCCAAGGGCGGTAAAGTCGGCCTGTTCGGCGGCGCTGGTGTCGGCAAGACGGTCAACATGATGGAACTGATCAATAACATCGCCAAAGCGCACAGCGGCTTGTCCGTGTTTGCCGGCGTCGGCGAGCGTACCCGCGAAGGCAACGACTTCTACCACGAGATGGCTGATGCCAAAGTGGTCGATCTCGAGAACCCGGAGAATTCGAAGGTCGCGATGGTCTACGGTCAGATGAATGAGCCGCCAGGCAACCGTCTGCGCGTCGCGCTGACTGGCCTGACGATCGCGGAATCGTTCCGTGACGAAGGCAAGGACGTTCTGTTCTTCGTCGATAACATCTACCGCTTCACGCTGGCCGGTACCGAAGTCTCGGCGCTCTTGGGCCGTATGCCATCGGCCGTGGGTTATCAGCCGACGCTGGCCGAAGAGATGGGCCGTCTGCAAGAGCGCATCACGTCCACCAAGACCGGCTCGATCACCTCGATCCAGGCCGTCTACGTGCCAGCCGATGACTTGACCGATCCATCGCCTGCGACCACCTTTGCCCATCTGGACTCCACTGTCGTGCTGTCGCGTGACATCGCTTCGCTCGGTATCTATCCAGCGGTCGATCCACTCGATTCGACCTCGCGTCAGCTCGATCCGCTCGTCGTCGGTCAAGACCACTACGACACGGCCCGTGCCGTGCAGGGTACGCTGCAGCGCTACAAGGAATTGCGCGACATTATCGCGATTCTGGGCATGGACGAACTGGCGCCGGAAGACAAGCTGCTGGTCGCGCGTGCGCGTAAGATGCAGCGCTTTCTGTCGCAGCCGTTCCACGTCGCTGAAGTGTTTACCGGCTCGCCTGGCAAATACGTCTCGCTCAAGGACACCATCAAGGGCTTCAAGATGATCGCCTCGGGTGAACTCGATCACCTGCCGGAGCAAGCCTTCTACATGGTCGGCACGATCGAAGAAGCCATCGAAAAAGCCAAGAAGATCAACTAATTCCGGTCCTTCGGTAGCATTCGCATGAAAGTGCGTTTGCGCCGATCGCTGGTCAGGAAACGACATGGCAAATACTATTCACGTCGACGTGGTGTCAGCCGAAGAGATGATCTTTTCAGGTGAAGCCGAATTCGTCGCGTTGCCGGGCGAAGCGGGCGAGCTGGGGATCTATCCCAAGCACATTCCGTTGATGACCCGCATCCGCCCGGGTGCAGTACGCATCAAGGTGGTCGGCCAGGCCGAGGACGAATTCGTTTTCGTCGCCGGTGGCCTGCTCGAAGTGCAACCGAACAGCGTCACGGTCCTGGCCGACACCGCCATTCGCGGCGCCGACCTGGACGAAGCCAAGGCAGTCGAAGCCAAGAAAAAAGCGGAAGAAGCTCTGGTGAATCGCGAATCGAAAATCGACTATGCGGCGGCACAAGCCGAATTGTCGGTGGCAATTGCACAGCTGGCGGCAATCGCCCGCCTGCGGCAGAAGCGCTGATTCAGTTAAAAGATTTGATGGCACGAAGCGTTGTCATCCTGAAGCATCGAAGGCAACCGCAATACAATGCGCAGTAAAATGAAAGGCAGCCTCGGCTGCCTTTTTTCATGCCACGACAATAAGGAGATCACATGCACCTTCGAAATGAAGTCCTGGCACGCTATCGCACGATTGCCATCGTCGGCCTGTCGCCGAAGACTGATCGCCCCAGCAATGAAGTCGCGCGCTACATGCAGGCGCACGGTTATCGCGTCATCCCGGTCAACCCGGCCTGCGCGGGAGAAAAGATGCTCGGCGAGACCTGTTATGCCACCCTCACCGAGGCTGCTGCTGCGCTGGAAAAGGACAATGTCGACATCGAGATCGTCGACTGTTTCCGCAAATCCGAGGACATCGGCCCGATCGCCGATGAAGCAATTGCGATTGCCGCCAACTGCCTGTGGATGCAATTGGGCGTGACTGATCCGGCCGCTGCGGCGCGTGCCGAACATGCCGGCCTGATCGTGGTGATGGATCGATGCATCAAGCTCGATCACATGGAAATGCACAGGGCAAGCTGATGGCACAGTCGAAAATTCCTCTGGACGCCCGCGCCATGCTGCGCGCGCAGCCTAAGCTCAAGGTCTGCGATGACGATGCCGGCATCAAGCCACTGTCGAGCGGCGACAAGGCCGCCGACAAGGCACGCACGCTGGAGCTGGCGCGGGAAATCGCCTCCCTGCAAAATGTGTTCTATGCCGAACGCGGGCGCAAGCTGCTCATCGTCCTGCAGGGCATGGATACTTCCGGCAAGGATGGCACGGTGCTGGGCGTCTTTGGCGCCGTCGATCCGCTGGGCATCCGCAGCGTCGCCTTCAAGGCACCGAGTACGGTCGAACGCGAACACGATTTTCTCTGGCGGGTCCACGGCCAGGTGCCAGGCCAGGGCGAAATCGTGATCTTCAATCGCAGCCACTACGAAGACGTGCTCATCACCCGGGTGCATGGCTGGATCGACGAGGACGAATCAGAACGGCGCATCGCCCACATCCGCGACTTCGAGCGCATGCTGGCCGAGACCGGCACGGTGATATTGAAATTCTTCCTGCACATTTCCAAGGATGAGCAAAAAGCGCGGCTGGAAGAGCGTCTGGCCGACCCGGACAAACACTGGAAATTCGACCCGAACGATCTGAAGGAGCGCGAATTCTGGAGCAATTACCGGGCCGTGTATGGCCAGGCGATCAGCGAAACCGACGCCGACCATGCACCGTGGTACGTAATCCCCTCCGATTCGAAAACCCATCGCAATCTGGCGATCGCCAGCATCGTTGCCGACACCTTGCGGACCATGAACCTGAAGTATCCGGCACCCCATCCGGAATATGCGGCCCTCAAGGTGACGTAAGGGGGTGCGCCCTGGCGAGCGCCACCGGCCTGGCGGGCGCCCGGCTAGCCAGGCACTCTTCGATCCGCTCCTGCAATTGCAGGGCGCTGTCGCGCCAGGTCAGCCAGGCGATCGGTGCAGGCAGACGCGCGGCGCCATGGACAATGTGATCGGCCAGTGCATCGGCCAGCGTCGCCGGTGCATGCAGGTCGACGAACGACACGCCTTGCTGGCCGATCTCGCGAAATACCGGAATGTCGCTGGCGAACACCGGCAGTCCGCGCTTGAGTCCCTCGACGATCGGCAGGCCGAAACCCTCCGTGATGGAGGTGAAGATCAAGCCTTGCACGCTGTCGTACACATGGGCCAGTTCGTTGTCTTCGGCGTCGTTGAACATGAACAGCCGGTGACCGAATTCGGGATGCGCCTTCACCTGGCGCACGAAGTCTTCGCAATGCCAGCCGATGCGCCCGATGATCAGAAAATGTGCGTCGATGCCACGCGACCATAGCGCCTCGAAGGCGGACAGTGCATAGAAGTGATTCTTGCGCGGCTCGATGGTACCGACATACACGTAGGTCGGGACCGCCGATGCGCAGACCTGGAGCAACGCCGGGTCGAGCGCCTTGGTGGCGGCCGTTTCGCCGTCGAGGTCGCTCCCTAGCCAGAAGTGTGACACGGCGGGAGCGCGCTCGACATCTCCGGTCAGGCTCGACAGGCGTTGCTGAAGTTCCAGAGCTATCGTGCTGGAAATGGCGACGACGGCATCGGCACGCGGCAACGCCTGCTTGATCCACGCAGTAAACGACGCGACCACGGCTGGTACGCAAAACTGCGGATGCGTGATCGGAATCAGGTCATAGATCACGACCACCACGGTGGTGCCTTGCCTGCGGCAGGCATCGACGGTTTTCCACAGGTCGGTATGCCAAGAGGAGTCCAGCAGGACCAGCACGTCGTCCTTGGCGAAGACCACCGGGGGCCGCTGCGGCGGCCGCATCCGGGCGCGCCCTGAGCGCCCCAGCAACAGCGGCAACATGACGATGCGCGACAGGCCCCACTGGGTCGGCGGCGCATAAACGAAATTGACGACCGCCGGATGTGGCACGGCGGTGGCGACCAGGCGCCGAAATCCCTGGAACAGGCGACGCAGACCGCCTTTGGCGGTGGCCAGCTGCTGGGCCGGCAAGCTGCCGGTGGCGGCGACCGATTCCGGATAGCGGATGCGCTCTTCGATACTGTAGAAATGCTGATCCTCGAAGATCACCGGCACCATGTCATGTTTCGC
>JAYUWF010000060.1:0-7222 GCA_043753685.1 Herminiimonas sp. | reverse complement strand
TGGCCGTCAGCGCCAGTGCGGCGGACCTGAAGATCGGACTGGCGGCCGACATCTCTTCACTCGATCCGCATTACCTCAACATCGCACCGAACATTGCGTTGTCGGCGCATGTGTTCGACGCCCTGGTGCATGTCGATGCGAACGGCAAGCTGATCCCCGGCCTGGCGCTGTCATGGAAAGCGGTCGATGCGACCACCTGGGAATTCAAGTTGCGCCCGGGCGTGAAATTCCATGACGGTTCGCCCTTCACAGCCGAGGATGCGATCTTTTCCCTGGATCGGCCGGCGACCCTGACCGGCAGTCCGGGGCCCTTCACCAGCTATACCCGCCAGATCACGGCCAAGCAGGCGGTCGATCCGCTGACCCTGCGGCTGAAGACGGCGGCGCCCTACGGCCCGCTGCCGCTGGATGTGTCGACCATTTTCATCGTCTCGAGAAAAGCGGCGGAAAAAATTTCCACCGATGATTTCAATGCCGGACGCGGCATGATCGGTACCGGTCCCTTCCGATTCGTCAGCTTCACCCGCGGCGACCGGGTCGAACTGGCGCGCAACCCCGATTACTGGGGTGAAAAATCGGCATGGGACAAGGTCAGCATGCGCATCATCGCCAGCAACGCACCGCGCACCGCCGCCCTGCTGGCCGGCGACGTCGATATCATCGAAGCCGTCTCGACCACCGACATTGCGACGCTGAAACGCAATCCGGCATTCCGACTGGCGCAAAAGGTTTCATGGCGCACGATTTTCTGGACCCTCGATCAAAACGATCGGCCTTCGCCCTTCGTCACCGACGCGGCTGGCAAACCACTGGCAAAAAATCCGCTGCGCGATCCGCGCGTGCGACTGGCGATCTCAAAGTCGATCAATCGCGCGGCGCTGGTCGCCCGCACCATGGAAGGCCTGGCCCAACCTGCCTCGAACCTGGTCGCGCCCGGCCTGTTCGGTTATGCCGAGGCGCTGAAAGTGGAAGCCTACGACCCCGAAGGCGCCAAGAAGCTGCTGGCCGAGGCCGGCTATCCGAACGGTTTCGGCCTGACCCTGCATGGGCCGAACAACCGCTACATCAACGATGAACAGGTAGTGCAGACCGTTGCCCAGTTCCTGAGCAAGATCGGCATCAAGGCCAAGGTAGCGACCATGCCGCTGTCGGTCTACTTCGGCAAGGCAAAGGCCGGCGAATTCAGCATGGCGCTGCTGGGCTGGGGCACGCTGGCCGCCGACTTCGGCGTACGCACGCTGCTGGCCACGCCCGATCCGAAGACCGGCTGGGGCTCCTGGAACTGGGGAAAGTACAGCAATCCCAAGGTCGATGACCTGCTCGCAGCGTCGCTCGCCGCGGTCGATCCGGCCAGGCACGAGGACCTGGCACGTCAAGCCATGGCGACCGCGCTGCACGACAACGCCGCCATCCCACTGCATCATCAAATGGGCACCTGGGCCATGCGCAAGGGATTGACCTACCCTGCGCGAGTTGACGAATTTACAATGGCTCAACAAATCAGGGCCGAATAACGCACAACTGTGGCGAAATAACCCCACATGCTGCAACAAGGTACGTTATATTGAGAGTGTTACTGAAGCGTAATATTCTGTTTGCCCTACAGCTCCGCCGGAGCTGTGAGCCGCAAATGGCAGCGCGAACCACTCTTTTGCCAGAACATGTGCCAGTTATTGGGAATGAACTGCAACATCCCTGCGGCGATCAGCTTCTCTTTCGAGGGCTTTTCCGCCCGTGGCGGCCGCACCGATGAACACAAGGATGGCTGGGGGATAGCGTTCTACCGCGGTGCCGGTTGCCAGTTGTTCACCGATCACCTGTCGTCGATCGCTTCCCCGATCGCCGAATTGATCAAGCGCAATCCGATCAAGTCGAAAAACATCATTGCCCATATCCGCAAGGCAACCCAGGGCCCGATCGTCCTGGAAAACAGTCATCCCTTCATGCGCGAACTGTGGGGCCAGTACTGGACCTTCGCGCACAATGGCGACCTGCAGAATTTTCAGCCGGCCCTGGCAGGACGGTTCGTACCGGTCGGCGAGACCGACAGCGAGCGGGCGTTCTGCCACATGATGGACCGTCTGCAGCAACGCTTCCCTGGCCAAACCCGCACGCCACCGATGGCCGACCTGTTCGATGCCATCGCCGAATTTGCCGACGAGATCGCCGGACACGGTACCTTCAATTTCATGTTGTCGAACGGCGAAGTGCTGTTTGCCCACTGCTCGACGAATCTGCACTACGTTGCCCGGGCTTATCCGTTTTCAACGGCGCAGCTGATCGATTGTGACGTCAGCATCGATTTCAGCCAGCACAACCATGCCGACGATTGCATGACAGTGATCGCGACCAAGCCCCTGACATCGAACGAAACCTGGACGGCATTCCTGCCAGGCGAACTGAAGATGTTCGTCGAAGGCAAGGTTGCCGCAGGGCGCTGCAGGTTTGCCACGCATGCCAACGCCGGCAGCATTGAAGCAGGTCTGGTGCCGGCCTGAGCAGATTCGGTCCGCGTCCGCGGCCTGCGGCAGGCCGCAAAACGGCACCGGCCACGTCAATCCGAGCAGGCGACGTGCTCTCTTTTCCACAGTTGATACTTTTTCCGGCTGTTCGGAATAAAAGTGCTCTAGAACATGCATTTATTCGTATAAACTCTTGTATACGCGCACCTTTTTCTAAAAAGTTGAAACAAAAGCAATTTCTGCGCGGTGCATTTTTTCTCCAACCATTATCTTGATCAGGACTTTTGCTGCGTCGGTGGTGCCGGGGACTGCGGCGATGCGCTGACGAGCAACGAAATGTTGAAGACACTCTACAAGCAGGTGGTCATGTCAGTGCGCTCTGCGTTTCCCGCAGCGACAGCGCCGCATGCCGTTTGCCCAAGCGTGCTGACGGCGCTGACGGTGCTGACGATGCTGACCTTCGCCGATGCGCAGGCGATCGGCCTGGGCCAGGTCGACGTGCAGTCGCCGCTCGGGCAGCCTCTGCGGGCAACGATTCCCGTGCTGGGCATCGAAGGCGCGCGTCCCCTGGGCACCTGCTTCAGCGCCCGCCTGTCGTCGGCCGACGGCGCCTTCATCACCGCACCGCGCATTTCCCTGACACCGGGCGCCACATCGGCCAGCCTGAACCTGTCGACCAGCATTTCGATTGCAGAACCGGCACTCACCCTGATGGTGGAAATGGGCTGTGGCGAAGGGATGCAGCGCGAATTTTCGCTCCTGCTCGACCCGCCGATGAATCCGGTCAGTACGCCGGTGCCGCCGTTGAACGTGACCGCCAGCAGCGCTTCGTCCGTGCGCTTGATGCGCGATCGCAATGCGGCGGCCAGTGTCGCCACATCCGAACCGGCGCCGGTCGTCACCACAGTCCAGCGCGCACCTGCCGCCACCGTTGTTACCCCTGTTGCAATCCAGCCTAAACCGGCCGCGCCACGCGACAATCCTCCCGCTGCGCGCAACGTCTTGCGCCTGAACTCGCGTGATGGCGCCGATGTGGAACTGATGAATGCGATCGGCCTGCGGCTGGCACGCGCCAACACTCTGGCCGAGCGCCGTGCGCCGTCCGGCGAGGCGGCAATTCCCGATCTGGCGAAGTCTGCCGAGAACCGCGCCGCCCAGGCGCGTTTCGCCTCCCTGTTGCGCGACGAAGTCAAGCAAGACCCTGGCAAGCCAGACCAGAATGCGGCGGCAACCGAGCAGAAGCTGCAGGATCTGCAGGCCAAGATGCTGATCCTGGAAAACGAAACGCTGCGACTCAAACAAGCCAGCCAGCGCGATGCCGCGGCCTTGAACGCAGCCCGCAACGCGGCGCCGGCAGATGTTTTCGGCAACAACTGGGTCTCGATTCTGGCCGCGCTGCTGGTTTTGGCCGCCGGCGCAATCGCGTGGCTGCTCATTCGTGTCAAGCATCTGAAGCAGCACAACATGACATGGGATTGGGAAGAAAATGTCGCTGCCGCTGATACGGATGCGTCCGATGCGCAGGCAGCAGGCGGCAATGCGAAGCCAGAGCCGACATCCGATCTGTCGATCTTTGCCAACGAGCACGCGGCTCCGCACGAAACGATCGCTGCGCCGGCGGTTCGCGCCAAAACCACTCCTGCGCGCGAACCCGCTTCCAACACGATGGCGACAATGCCGACGATGGAATTCATCTCTTCGGCGCCCACCCTGCCGGTGGCAGCACGTGGAACCGACGGCGCCCGCTCCCTCGACACAGGCAGCGCCGCGACTGCCGCCGGTGCACTTGGAATGGCGGCCGGAGCAGCAACCGAACCGGCCAAAGCGAAGCCGGCGCACGACGAGCCTGCCGAGTTGAACTTCGAGGAAATCAAGGTTGCCGACTCCGCAATGGAGGAAATCTCGGACGTCATGCAGGAAGCGGAATTCTGGATTTCGCTGCGCGACTCGCAGCGTGCGATCGAAGTACTGGAGCCGTACGCCACCATCGATCATCCAACCTCGCCGCTGCCCTGGCTATACCTGTTCGAGCTGTACGCCGACAGCAATCAACGCGCCAGCTACGACGTCTTGCACGAACGCTTTCAACGCGTCTTCAACGGCAAGATACCAACGTGGGAGGAGCTCGAGCAGCGCCCGCCGCCGGTCTATCTGCGCGGCATCGAGGACGTACCGCATATCTGCGACAAGATCGTGGCACTGTGGTGGACCGAGCAGATCGTACCGTACCTGGAGAGCCTGTTGCTTGACGATCGGGATGGGAGCCGGATCGGTTTCGACCTGCCGGTCTACCGCGAGATCATGTTCTTGATCAGCATCGCTTACGACATTCAGCAATCGAAGAAATTCATCAAGCCTTCGCTCGGTTCGCCGGACTGGACCATCGCCGCCTGAACAACGCGGGCCAGGGTTCTACCCCGTCAATAACGGCAGCAGGATCACCGCCCAGGTTGCCAACGCCAGCAGCACGCTCAGGAATACCGCCGCGCTGCCGAAATCCTTGGCATTCTTCGATAATGAATGGCGCTCCAGCGATACCCGGTCGACCACTGCCTCGATCGCGGAATTGATCAGTTCGATGATCAGGACCTGCACGAAGACGGCAATCAGCAGCAGCTTGTGCAGCGCCGGTATCGGCAACAGCAGCGCGACCACGCTCGCGACTGCCACCATCAACAGCTCCTGCCGGAACGCATGCTCCCCGTGCCATGCCGCCTTCAATCCCTGGATCGAATAGCCGAGCGCGGCGAGGACGCGCCGGGGGCCGCTGGCGCTCTTGAACGGACTGACTGGCGGTGACGGTTCCATCATGAAGTTTCCTGCCATGCGCGGCATCGGTTGAGTTGCGGTCAAACGTCGTGCTGCAACGCTTGCGGATTTCCCGAGCAAGATATCCGTGCGGAAGTCCGATCCCGGGCGCAGCGATTTTACCAGTCGGCGCGGAGACGGCAGCAGCGTGCCGCATCAACAAAATCAAGCATTTTCGACGGTTCCACATTATGGTATAACGAATACTCCTACAGTCTTGATACTCTGATGAAAAACGAGCCACCGGTCGAAGCGGACAAGACCACGATCCAGGTCATCGAGCGCATGATGTCGTTGCTCGATGCGCTGGCCGAGCATCCTGATCCGGTCAGCCTGAAAGAATTATCGAAAGCCACCGGCCTGCATCCGTCGACCGCGCACCGGATTCTCAACGACATGGTCCTGAAACGGTTCGTCGACCGATCCGAGCCGGGCGCCTACCGACTCGGCATGCGCTTGCTGGAACTGGGCAATATCGTCAAGAGCCGCCTGAACGTGCGCGAAGCGGCGCTCGACTTCATGCGCGGCCTGCACCGCAAGACCCATCAGACGATCAATCTGTCGGTGCGCCAGAGCGATGAAATCGTCTACATCGATCGCGCTTTTTCGGAACGCTCCGGCATGCAGGTGGTGCGCGCCATCGGCGGGCGCGCGCCGCTGCATCTGACCTCGACCGGCAAGCTGTTTCTCTCGGTGGACGATCCGAAAGCGGTGCGCGCGTATGCGATCCGTACCGGCCTGGCCGGCCACAACAAGAATTCGATCACCGACCTGGTAAAGCTGGAACGCGACCTGAGCCTGGTGCGGGCACGCGGCTATGCCCGCGACAATGAAGAACTCGAACTCGGCGTGCGCTGCATGGCCGCCGGTATTCGTGACGACGGCGGCAAGCTGATCGCCGGTCTTTCGATTTCGGCGCCGGCCGATCGCCTGCAGGAAGAATGGCTGGATGACCTGGTCAGCACTGCCAACCAGATCTCGGCGGTGCTGGGATTCGCGCCGCCGGACAGCGAGTAGACGAATCGTCCACGGCGAAAAAAAGGCGAACCTGGGTTCGCCTTTTTTCTTGTTCCCGTACCGTTCAGTTCAAGGGTGCGCTGACCGTCTGCAACACGCTTTGCGGCGCGTGCGGCTTGATCGCTTCGATCCACTTGCGGATGCGTCCGGCATCGGCCAGGCGCGATTGCTTGCCCTTGGAGTCCAGGAACACCATCACGATGGAGCGGCCTTCGATCTTCGCCTGCATCACCAGGCAGCGCCCGGCTTCGTTGATGTAGCCGGTCTTTTGCAGGCCGATTTCCCAGCCCGGATTGGCTACCAGGTGATTCGAGTTCGCATACTGCAACGAGCGCCCGCCGCTGCCGGTGTCGACCGCGTATTTCGTGTCGGTGGAATATTCGCGCAGGATCGGATGCTCATGCGCGGCGATGACCAGTTTGGCCAGGTCGCGTGCACTGGCCACGTTCGAGCTCGACAAACCGGTCGGCTCGACGTAATGGGTATCGTTCATGCCGAGCGATTTCGCCTTGGCGTTCATGGCCAGCACGAAGGCCGGCAAGCCACCGGGATAGTGCCGCCCGAGCGAGGATGCCGCCCGGTTTTCGGAGCTCATCAGCGCGATGTGCAGCATGTTCGTACGCGAGAGTTGCGAGCCGACCCGCAGGCGCGATGAACTGTTCTTTTCATGATCGACGTCGTCGTTGCTGACTTCGAGGATTTCGTTCATGTCCTGCTTGGCTTCGACCACGACCAATGCCGTCATCAGCTTGGTGATCGATGCGATCGGCAACGCGACGTTGGAATTTTTCTCGAACAGCACTTTGGAATTGGTCTGGTCCATCACCAGCGCCACGCTCGACTTCAGGTCGAGCGGATCGCGTGTCAGGTTCAGACCGGCCTGGTCCCCGGCGCTGACCACCGGCGGCACCGCCGGAATCGCTGGCGCAAAGGCG